>JBOGGF010000186.1:0-10746 GCA_050743965.1 Acidimicrobiales bacterium | reverse complement strand
ACCACGCTGCCGGGGAGAGCTCCCTCGATCTCGGCGAGCTGGTTGGCGAGCCCCTGGCGGGTCGCCTCCCAGGGCCGTTTCACGTCCTTTCGTGCCACCACCCTCCTTCTACCAACTCCGACCATCCGGCGCGCGATCTCATTGCGTCGGCAGTGATTGGTATACCGGCGCGCTCGCACGCCGGTACGTGATCACGTCGGCGGGGGCGCGCCGTCACTGTGGGCCGGCGAGAGCGCCGCCGACGAGTCGACGGTGCGTCATCGTGGGCGGCTGGCTCGGTGCTCGACGGAGCGGATCGGTGCCGGATCACGAAGGTACGCCCGCCGTCAGACGGCAGTCCAACCGTAGGGTGTTGCGGGGCCTCGTCGGTCGCCTCGCCGCCTTCCTACCTGCGAGATCCCTATATCCCGGCGCGTCCGGTCGGCCCGGCGGCGGCTCGGGATCACGACCAAACAGGTGCCGGCGACCCTGCCGATCCTGGCACTCATGCGGTGCCGACCGGGTGCAACCGACGTAGACCCGACGCCCACCTGGACCGGCTGTCGTCTGCTCGGGAACCGGCCCGCCGTCGTACCGTGTCGCCACGAGCGGCCGGTCGGGGAGGTGGACGTCGCCCGAGCACAATGCAGCCTCTCGACATTAGAGGGTGATTGGTATATCGTTCTTTGTGCCAGGGGGGCTCGTTCGATCGGAGCGGTGTGGCAGACGTGACCAGGTGGTCCTTGGAAGGCTGTAGGCGCTCGAGAGCCACGCGATGCAGCTCGGACGTGGGCAGCCTGAGGTGGTGAGCGACGGCACGGCAAGCGAGATCGTGACGACGGCGGCGCCCGAGCAGGTAGCGCCCTTGGTGCCGGGGCCGCTCGCGGTCCGGGGCCTTTCGGTGCGCTACGGCGACCTCCATGTGCTCGCCGACGTCGATCTCGAGCTCCGCGAGCGGGAGATCGTCACGGTCGTTGGTCCGTCGGGCTGTGGCAAGACGACCCTGCTGCGATGCGTGGCCGGCCTCGCCAGCCCGCACATGGGCGCGGTCTCGGTGTACGGCACGCTCGTCGACGGTCCGTTGCGCGACGTGTGCATGGTGTTCCAGAACTTCGGGCTCTTCCCGTGGAAGACCCTCTGGAGCAACGTCGCTTACGGCCTGAAGCTCCAGCACGTTCCGAAGCCGGAGATCGAAAAGCGCGTGGCGTCCGTGATCGAGCTGGTGGGCCTGGAGGGCTTCGAGCGGTCCTATCCCCGCCAGCTCTCCGGGGGGATGCAGCAGCGGGCCGGCTTGGCTCGCGCGCTGGTGATGGAGCCGAAGCTCCTGCTCATGGACGAGCCGTTCAGCGCCATTGACGCCCAGACCCGCGAGGTGCTCCAACTCGAGCTGCTCAGCATCTGGGACCGGCGTCCCGTCGCCATGCTCTTCGTCACCCACTCCATCGACGAGGCCATCTTCATGGCGGACCGGGTCGTCGTGCTCGGCGGGAAGCCGGCGGGCATCCGCGACATCCTCACCATCGACATCCCGCGCCCGCGTGACCAGAGCGCATTCGGGCACTCGGAGTTCATCAAGGGCCGCGACCGGGTCTGGTCCTTGCTGCGGCCTTAGGCATCGAAGAACATCGAGAGGAAGACGGTCTTCCCTCGAAGAGAAAGAACAGGGGGGGCTCGTGCTTGGACTACGGACCATCAGGACAACGGGGCGCGCGGCGAGACGTCTGGGTCGGCGCTCACTCCGTCGCTCGACGCTCCTCGCGGTGGCGGGCTCACTGGCTGCGGCGGGCACGCTGTCGGCCTGCGGCGGTGGCTCCAACAGCGGGGCATCTGCCACCTCCACGACGGCGAAAGGTTCGACATCCACGACCACAACGACGGCAGCCGCCCCGAAGACGATCAAGATGTCGGCCTCGCTCATCGGGCTTCCGCCGCTCGCCTACGCCCTCTGGGCCAACGTGGCCAAGAAGGAGGGCTACTTCACAAAGCTCGGGCTGACAATGACATTCAAGTACAACGGGCACGGCACCACAGTCGCGAAGATGGTCGTGAGCAACACGGTGGACATCACCGACACGGCGAGCACCGCCAATGCCACGCTCATCGCCAACGGTACGCCCGACGTCCTCGTCATGGGCATGAACACCGAGGACTGGCAGATCGGTACCGACGCCCCGGGCGTGACCTCGTGCAAGGACCTCAAGGGTCAGACGATCGGGACCGACGGGACCGGCAACGCTCGGGAGCTCTTCGTCGCGGCAGTTCTCAAGTCGTGTGGGCTGACCATCACAGACGTCACCCAGGACAACGTCGCCTCGGTCCCGGCTGACATGGAGAAGGCCGCCATCGCCGGGCAGTTGCACACCGCCGTCTTCCACGTCAACGAGCTCTCCCAGGTGCAGTCGCAGGCCAAGACAAAGTGGATCTCCGTGCCCGTCCCCAAGTCGGTGATCGACGATGCCCACTACACCTCGGTCATGGTCTCCAAGAGCTACCTCAGCAGCAATCGCCAGGCCGTCGTCCGCTTCGTTGCCGCAAAGATCCTGGCCCAGTCCTGGATAGAGGCCAAGAAGAACCTCACAGCGTTGGCCACGCTGGCGTCGACACTGCAAGGGACAACCATCACAGTGGAGAAGTCCAGCATCGCGAAGTGGCGGGCAATGACATACTGGGCACCCGGCTTGGGGCTTACAAAGTCCAACATCAACGGCATGGTGCAGACCCTCGTCAGCATCACAGCTATTCCGAAGACAAAGGCGCCTACCTACACACAGCTCGTCACAACGAAGGTGTACAACAGCGCCCTGAAGCTGGCCAAGACGATCAACCCAACAGTCAAGTAGGGAAACGCCGTGGCGATCTCGCCCCAGATGGGGGACGAGGCAAGAGTCGCAACGGCTGAGCAGCCGGTCGCACAGGGTACGCGGGCCGCCGCCAATCGGCGGATCCGCGTACCCTGGCGGCTGTTTGCCTGGTACGGGGCGAGTGTTGTCCTCCTCGTGGCGGTGTGGCAGGCACTGGGCCACGCCTTCGGGATCGTGTTCGTGCCGTTCTCGACCACCATCGTCAACTTCTGGACACTCGTGCGAACCGGGGTCATGGGATCGGCGCTTCTCACATCGGGCAAGGTCTTCGGCGCTGGGCTGGGCCTGTGCCTCGTGATCGGGGTCGTCCTGGGGTTGCTGCTGGCTCGGGTGCGGCTGCTCTCGGCAGCGATCGAGCCTTACGTCTACCTGCTCTACGCCATGCCGACGATCACGCTGGTGCCGTTCGTGTTCGCCGCCTTCGGCTTCGGCTTCTGGCCGCAGGTGCTCATCACGGTGCTCATCGCCATCTTTCCTGTCGTGATCGGCGTTGCAGAGGGCGCCCGGAGCATCCCCCAGGAGCTCCTCGACGTCGCCGCCAGCTATCGCACGTCGGAACCCCAGCTTTGGAGGCACGTCATCGTCCCTTACGTCGTCCCACACGCCATGAGCGGCGTGAAGCAGACGATCGCCCTGACCCTGGTGGGGACGCTGGTGGCGGAGTTCTTCCTCAACGCCACCGGTGTGGCGGCGCTGCTGGTCTATGCGTCCAACAACGTCAAGCCGGCAGAGCTCCTCTCGGTCACCCTCATGATCTCGATCCTCGCCATCGTTCTCGTCGGCATCGGCGAGGCCATTCAGCGGTACTTCACCAAATGGCTGTAGACGCCGAGCCGGTCCCCATCACCCGCCCTTCCAGGGCGGCGCGCCCGGCCACGAGACGGCGATGGCGACCATCGGCTCGTGTCGTCCTGCCCATCATCACCGGGCTCTGCCTGCTCGGCATCTGGCAGCTCGTGGCGGAGACGCTGCTGCCATCCTTCGTCGCACGTCCGATCGGGATCATCCAGGCCGTCCCTTCGGTCCTCACCTCTTCGGCATCGACCAACGGCCTCTCCCACACAGGTACGTTCTGGACGCAGGTGGCCGCCACCTGCGGGTCCGTCATCGAGGGCATGGCCATCGGCACCGTCGTCGGCATGTTCCTGGGCCTGCTGATGGGACAGGTGGACCGGGTGCGCTGGTTCTTCACCCCCTACGTGCAGTCCCTCTATGCGATGCCACTCATCGCCCTCGTGCCCCTCGTCACGCTGTGGTTCGGCTACAGCTCGACCACCCGGCTCATCGTCGTGCTCGTCGCCGCCGTCCTCCCGGTCACCGTGACGACGGCCGACGGCGCCCGCGACACCTCCAAGAGCCACCTCGACGTCGGCCGGGTGTTCGGCGCCAAACGCCGCAATCTGTGGTTCGGCATCGCGCTGCCCTCCGCCGTTCCCCATGTGATGGCCGGCGTCCAGGTCGGCATGGCCCGAGCCATCACCAACGCCGTCGCCGCGGAGGTGCTCTCCACCGTCCCCGGGTTGGGACTGGCGACCTTCACCAAGTCCTCGTCCTTCCACGAAAACGAGGCGTTCGTGTACGTCGTCACGCTCGCCCTCTTCGCCGTCCTGGCGCGCTCGGTGATCCTCTACGCTCGGCGGAAGCTGGCGCCGTGGTACACCCCCACCGGTTGAGGGGGCGTCGCCCGCAGGTTCCCGATGATGGCCGGCCGATCTCGTCGGACCGGTCGCCCGGGAGGGCTCGGCTACCTGGCGAGCGGCTGCCACCCACGGGCGGCCGATGAGCATGCCCACACCGCCAACCAGCGCGCACTCGACCCAAGCGACTACCTGGTCTGCACTGCCGTCGCCAGATCCGGCCGCCACCTCGTTGTTCACCTGAACGGCGCCTGCGGCTGCCAGGGCCGCTCAGGCGCCTGACGTCCTACAGCATCGCTACGCCGCCGTTGACGTCGAGCGTCACTCCAGTCATGTTGGCGGCCTCTCCCGAGGCGAGAAAGACGATGGCGGCGGCGACCTCTTCCGGCCTCCCCGCCCGTCCGAGCGGGAAGTGATCCTTAAGGCGCTCCTCCACGTCGCCGCCGCGGATCCGGAGGAAGCGGGGGGTGGTGGTCGGACCCGGGGCCACGGTGTTCACGGTGACGCCAATCGGCGCCATCTCCTGTGCAAGACAGCGGCTGAGCATGATCACGCCACCCTTCGCCGCCGAGTAATGGACGGGGTCCGGGAGCGTGGGGGTGCGGCCGGCTACCGAAGCGATATTGATGATCTTCCCCGAATGCTCGGTGCGCATATGGGGCTCGACAGCACGTACGCACAGGAACACCGATTTCAAGTTCAGATCGATGGTGGCGTCCCAATCGTCATCAGAGAGCTCGCCGAGGTACCGCATCACGGGAAAGCCGCCCGCGTTGTTGACCAGGACGTCGATAGTTCCTTCACGGCCGATGACCTTGGCTACCATGGCGTCGACGTCGGCACTCTTGGTAACGTCGGCTCTGACGGCAAAGGCGTGGCCGCCGTCTGACTCGGCTTTGGCCACGACGCGCTCAGCACCGGCGAGGTCGAGGTCGACCACGGTCACACGGGATCCCTGCCGTGCGAACTCAAGGACGGCGGACTCGCCGATGCCGCCGGGAGAGGCCGCGCCGGTCACGATTACCGAGCAGCCGGCCAGGTCAGGATAGGTGGTGCCATTCATCGCGACGGGCCTTCCACTTGGCCGAAGCCGACCTGGCGCGCAGAGCGCAACGCCAGGTATTCCACCCGCTCAGACATGACGAACTCGGCGTCGCATGGAAAGCCCGTTCATCGAAATGTTCCTCCGTCCTTCGGTCGACCCCCAACCGCTGCCACGTTAGCGCCGGGGCAGGATGATCGGCATGTCGGTGCCACGTTGCGTACGGCTGCGATCAATGCACTCTGTTGTCGGGGCATGACCGTTGTCGACTTACCCGCAAGGGCGGGGAGATGGCGCCAGGCCGCGACTACCGGCACGGTGCCGCGCTGGGGAGTGACCAGGGCAGCGAAGCAGCGAAGGAGCATGGTCTTCCCTCAGCCGGAAGGCCCCCGACGGTGACGATCTCCCGCTCGCCCAGCTCGGGCGGGACGTCGTGGAGGACGTGCAGGTCGCCGAGCACGTCGTGGTCACCGTGCAATCGCTCTCCAATGTCGAGGTCCCGAGTGAGATTGTGGTGGATGCCTGCCGGACCGCTCCGCCAACCGATCGGCTACGGGCGTAGCGTTGGCGCCACACTCGCGCTTGGCGCTCATCCGGGTCATCGTTGTTCGGCCGTGTGGCTGGGCGCTCTCCCGGCTCGGCTCAACATGCCACTTCGGCCCCGGAAGACCTTGTCAGCGGCCAGCAAAAAGCAAGCGACGGGCGGGTACCCCGTGAGTCGCCCAGCCCTGGTCCAGATGGGTTGCGGCGGGCGGCGGTGGTGTCCCGCTTTGACGGAGAGAACGAGATAGGTCCGGAAGTCATAGAGTAGATCGAGCCCGGAGATATGGCGTGCCATTGACGCCTGCGGCTGTCGATGGATCTCAATTCGTCGGGGTCGAGCCCGGCGGATGCCAGGATCCCGGTCGCAGCTCTCCGGAGCTGCCGAAAGGTGGCATCTGCTCGCGACGATGGGGTAGAGGTCGCCGGGAAGGCTCAACGATGCTTGCGGTGTATGAAAATCCGATTGATGCTGCGAATCGTCGGGTAGATGCCGGATAACGACGTAGTAGCGCAGTGGGAAGAGCGAGCAATCGTCGGTGAGGGGTGCCGGGAAATGGTGAAGCTGCCGTACCGGGGGTGGGCGACAGCGGACGGGACGGGCCCGCCGGGTCCGGCCCCAGACATCGAGACCGGTGCCGGCGAGGCGAGCACGGACCGCGGCGAGCGCGGCGTAGACGGACCGGGTGATCGACGGTGATCGAAGAAGTGGAAGGAGGCGCGCGATGAACGGTCGAGCGAGCACGCCAGGCGACCGTGCGACTGCGCACGTCGGGCAGGATCGAGCGGCTGCGCGGGAGGGCGCCCTCGTCGGGAGCCACGGCGACGAGAGACGGCGGCGGCGGTTCCTCGCCCGCTGTTGGCGGGCGGGCAGGGCTGTGTACGGCGCGCTCCGGACGTTCGTCGCATGGTGCATCGGGTCCTCCTCGCGGGAGACGCGTGGTGCCCGGCGGGGTACCGGACGGGGTACCGCCTACTGGCAGTCCACCTGGACGGGCGCGCCGGTACCTCTGGCGAAGCACGCGACAGCCCAGGCGGACGCACGTCGCATCGCCAAGGAGGTGCGGCGGTTGGTGGGGTCGCTCGGGAGCACGCCTGGCGACGTGGCGGCCTACCTCTGCGCCGCCGGGGTGAACGGCGTGCCCTACCACGCCGCGCGGTCGCCGGTCGGGGTATTCCTCTCGGCCGTCCTGGGCGCGGATCCCGAGGTGGCCGCGATCACGCTGCGTACCGACTCGGTCAGTCTGTACCTGAGGGGGCAACCGACCCCCACCACCGTGCCGTTCCCGGACGTCCTGCGGGACTTCACCCGGGCCTTCAACGCCGAGTGCTACCCCATGCTGTTGGCTGGGGCGCAAGGGCGGCGGGATCGCTGATCCGGGGCCGCCTCACGCCGACGTCGCACCGGCCTCATACCAGCGGCCACGGGAACGCCCGATCGGAGGTCGGGTAGGGCAGGCACCCGGCGTCGAGGAGGTCGACGGCCCGCTGGACGACCGCCACACGCTCTTCCACGTCGAGGAGCGAGGCAAGCTCGTCCGGCGGGCCGCCGTCGACCAGGCGCTGCAGGGAATCGGCGACGTCCGGGCCCAGCGGCTCGCCTCCGAAGTCCCACATGACCGTGCGGAGCTTGGGCTCGACGTGGAAGGTCAGGCCGTGGTCGATCGCCCACAGCCGCCCCTCGGCGAGTAGGACGTGGCCGCTCTTGCGATCTGCGTTGTTGGCGACGACGTCGAACGCGGCGATCCGCCGCAGGTCCCCCTGCCATGCGCCGTCCTCAGCCAGGGTGAAGTAATGGGACATGCCGTCCTCCGGCACGAGCCGCTGGAGGGACCCGATCCCGAAGGGGGCGTCGTCGCGGAGCACCGTCTCGGGGACCAGACCCCAACCGAGCCGCTCGGACAGCACGTACCCCGCCACCTCCCGGCGATGGAGCCCCGGCGGGAAGTCCCACAGGGGGCGCTCCCCGCGCACCGGCTTGTACACGGCCCGCAGCTCGACGTTGCCGAGGGCGCAGTTCACGAGCAGCGTGGCATTCGAGCTTTCGATGAACCGCCCAAGGACGGCGACTTCCCCGCCGAGGAGGACGTCGACCACCGACGGGCTCTCCTCCGGCGACGTCGCCCCGGTCACGTCACGGGAGGACGGTGGCCGTTGGTCCGCGGGCAGTCGTGCCCGGAGGGATCGAGGGGGAGGCCGCACAGGGGGCAAGGGGGTCGCCCGGCCTCGACAAGGGAGGTGGCGCGGATGGCGAACGCCGCCGCCTGCTCCCGGGTGACGGCCAGCCGGGCGACCGTGCCCTCGTCGCCAGCCTCCTCGACCACGACCACCAGGCGGTCGGCGTCTTCGTCGTAGGAGACGCCGATGGTGCCCACGATCCAGTCCGGCTCCACCTCCAGGTCGAAGTCGAGGTCGTCGGGGAGATGGCCCGGGCGACCCAGCTCGCGGACGATGCGGGCCAGGTACGTCGCCAAGACGGCCACCTGCTGCTTCTCGACCTTGACGGTGACACGGACCGTGCCTTCGGCGATGTGCAGGAGGAAGAGCCGCTCCCCGACCGACCCCGTCGCCCCTACCGAGAAGCGGTCCGGCTGCTGGAGGTCGAGGTCGCCGTTCACGACGCCACCAGCTGGTCCGAGGACACGTTGAGGCAGAGCACCCGCGGGCCGGCGTCCGAGTATGCCACCGCCGACACCGAGCAGGTCGACACGGTCAGGCGCTGGAACAGGTCGAGTGGCACGCCGGCAGCCACTGCCATCACCGCCCGGATCGGATCGGCGTGCGACACCGCCACGATCGTCTGGCCGGGATGGTCACGGACCAGCCGCAGCACGGCGTCGGACGCCCTCGTGGCCAGCTCGGCGAAGGACTCACCGCCGGGGAACCGGAAGCCGGTCGGCCATCGCTGCACCGCGGCCCACTCCGGACGCCGCGCCGCCTTGGCCAGGGACATCCCTGCCCACTCGCCGATGTCGCACTCGATCAGCCCGCGCTCGGTACGGACCCGGAGCCCCAGCGCCCGGGCGATCGGTGCGGCGGTCTGGCGGGTGCGCTCGAGGGGTGACGCGTACACGGCCACCGGAGCGGTCGGCAGGGCGGCGATACGCTCGGCGACCCGCTCGGCCTGAGCTCGACCCACGTCGGAGAGGTGCAGCCCAGGGTCTCGCCCGGGGAGCACCTTTCCCGTGGTCGGCGTCCGACCGTGTCGCACGAGGAGCACGGTGGTCACGGGCGGTGGATTGTGGGTGGTCCGTCGTGGGGATGCCGGCACGGGGGACCATCGTAGGCTCTGTGCCATGGACGGCTCCCGTCGAGGTGCCGCTGCGGTGGACCTCGACCGCCTGAGCGAGCAGGTCTGCCGCTGCCGCCGTTGCCCGCGGCTGGTCGCCTGGCGAGAGCGGGTGGCCATCGACCGCCGTGCGGCGTTCGCCGACCAGGAGTACTGGGGACGGCCGGTGCCCGGCTTCGGCGACCCGGCAGCCCGCCTGGTGCTCGTGGGGTTGGCACCGGCGGCCCACGGCGCCAACCGGACCGGTCGGATGTTCACCGGTGACCGGTCCGGAGACTGGCTGTACCGGGCGCTCTGGCGCGCCGGCTATGCCGACCGACCGACCAGCGTCGCCCGCGACGACGGGCTCACCCTGCGCGGGGCGTGGGTCACCTCGGTGGTCCGCTGCGCGCCGCCGGCGAACAAGCCCGAGCCGGTCGAACGCGACCGGTGCCTGCCCTACCTGGTCCGGGAGCTGGCGCAACTGGCCGACGCGCGGGTACTGGTCGCCCTGGGCCAGTTCGCCATGGCGGCGCTGGCCGGGCACTACGGCCTGCGGCCCCGCCCTCGCTTCGGCCACCTGGCCGAGCACGAGCTCCCCGACGCGCGGGTGCTGCTGTGCTCCTTCCACCCGAGCCAGCAGAACACCTTCACCGGGCGCCTGACCGAGCCCATGCTGGACGCCGTCTTCTCCCGGGCACGGGCGCTGGGGGCCTGACAACGGGGCCAGCGCTCGGGCTCGGCGGCTCAGGTTGCGGCGGGGGAGGGCGTCGCCGGGAGCAGGCCCGGCATCGGCACGGCGGTGGCGGGCCACCGGCGTCGGCTCACCCGGCTCAGCTTGCGCAGGAGCGCCACCGCACCGGGATCCTCGTCGGCCGGGCGCGTCTCGACCGCGCCCTCGGCGACCATGGCGTCGAAGACCTCACGTCCACGCTCGGTCCGTACGAGGGTGAGGGTCCAGTCGTTGAACGCCCCGATCCCGCCGGTCGAGATGTCGGCGTGCTCCGCTGCGAAGTCAGGGCACGCCTTGCAGCCCTCCCGCGTCCATTCGTGGCACTCCTTCAGGGGGACCTCGTGGTAGGCGCCGTCGCGCATCCAGATCTGCAGCACGCCCTTGATGTTCATCTTCAAGATGTCCTGGCGGGCGAGCCCGTACCTGGCTTCGAGAAGCTCGTCGAAGATGGCGTCGTCGAAGGTCTTGGAGCAGAGCAGACCGATCGACAGTGCCAGCCGGCGCCCGGGCTTTCCGGCCTTGCGGGCCCTCATGATCCCCGGCACCGAAGCCTGGCAGCTCATGCCGACCAGCGCGAGCCGCTCGTGACCGGCCTCGACTGCACGGGCGTAGGCGAGGGTGTTGGCCGAGTAGGTGTAGCGGGAGCCGGCCGCGGCGAGCACCTCCTCGCGGGTGCGGGCCAGGCC
>JBOGGF010000185.1:0-7841 GCA_050743965.1 Acidimicrobiales bacterium | reverse complement strand
GCTGCGTCAGGCTTTCGCCCATTGCGCAAGATTCCCTACTGCTGCCTCCCGTAGGAGTCTGGGCCGTGTCTCAGTCCCAGTGTGGCTGATCGTCCTCTCAGACCAGCTACCCGTCGTCGCCTTGGTGGGCCGTTACCTCACCAACAAGCTGATAGGCCGCGAGCCCCTCCCGAAGCGGAATCCATTTCCTCATTGGACCATGCGGTCCGATGGGGATATCCGGTATTAGCACCGGTTTCCCGGTGTTATCCCGATCTTCGGGGCAGGTTGCTCACGTGCTACTCACCCGTTCGCCACTAGGTCTTCACCAGTGTTGCCACCGGTTGAACCTCGTTCGACTTGCATGTATTAGGCACGCCGCCAGCGTTCGTCCTGAGCCAGGATCAAACTCTCCATCGAGACTCCGACGCCGACCCCGAAGGACCGCCGCCAAGAATCAGAGAGCCGGTCGGGGTGGACTCATCACCACCGACCGACGACAGGCAGGGCGCCGCTCCGAGGAGCGTCACCGAGTGCCTGCCATAGTTGTGTTGCTTTGACGTACGACCCCGGGACGCCGAAGCATCCAGGAGCCGCCCGCACTGGCTTTTGGCTCTCGCTCTTCCGTTTTCAAGGAGCGACCGGGCACTCACCCAATTGGTGTCGATGCCGAGTCTCCGAGAACAGACCGCGATGAAGAACACCTCGGTTTCCGTTCTCGATCCTGCCGCTCGGCCGGAGCCGTTTCGGCGGGACCTTCATCATACCAGGGTCCCGGAGCGGCGTCAACGTCGCCCGGCGGCTGGTACCGGCCCTCGGGCAGCTGCCCCGAGCCGGCTCTTCACTATAGCGGGGTCCCGGCCGGCCCGCGCCGGCGGCCCGGACCCCTGGACACGTAGGGGTCGCCCGGCACCCACCACCGCCAGGGGCGGTCCGCCGCCAGGCGCAACCCGATGCGGGCCCCCCGCGCCGCCTCGGCGGGCGGAGGGGTGCCATCGTCGAGGAGGGCCACCGGGGCCGCATCGGCTGCACACAGGTCGGCACCGTCGAGGGCTCCGGTGATCCCGAGGGCCTGGCACAGCTTGGCCGGGCCGCTGCACAGGTCCCGGTCGCGCCGCGCAGCGGGCCGGGCGAACCGCATCGCTCCCAGCCCCGCCACCGGGGAGAGCGCCCGTACCAGGACCGCACCAGGCACACTTTCGGGCCCGCAGACCACGTTGGCGCACCAGTGCATGCCGTACGTGAAGTAGACGTAGAGGTGGCCGGCCGGGCCGAACATGGTGGCGTTGCGGGCGGTCTTCCCCCGGTAGGCGTGCGAGGCCGGGTCCTCGGCCCCCCGGTACGCCTCCACCTCCACGATGCGCCCGGCCCGCTCGCCGCACGCCACGAGCTTGCCCAGCAGGCTCGGCGCCACCCCCAACGGGTCGCCACCGAGGTCGGCCCGCCGCACCGGCCGGACGCCCGCCGGGGCGGCCGTCCCTGTGCCCGGCTCCCCCGCAGCGCCCGTGGTCGGCTCGATCACTCCCCCCGGTGGATGGACAGGCGCGAGCGGTCGACGTCGAGCCGCCGCGAGAACTGCTCGATCTGGCGGGCCACCGGCTCGGGGCCCGCCCCGCCCGGCGTGGTCCGGCGGGTGACCGGCATGCCCGGCTCGAGGAGCCGGGCGCCGGCGTCGCCGAGGTCGGGGTGGGCCTGGACCAGCTCCACCAGGGGCACGTGACGGGCCGAGGACTCCCGCACCAGGCCGCCCACGAGGGCGTGCGCCTGGCGGAACGGCATCCCGTTGACGACCAGCAGCTCGGCCAGGTCCACGGCGGCGGCGGCGGGGCCGTCGGCGGCGGCCTGCATCCGCTCGGGCTGCCACTGCACCGTGGCCAGCAGGCCGGCCAGGGCCCGCAGGACCACCCGCACCTGGTGGACGGAGTCGAACACCGGCTCCTTGTCCTCCTGGAGGTCCCGGTTGTAGGCGAGCGGCAGGCCCTTCAGGGTGACGAGCAGGCCGGTGAGGTTACCGACCAGGCGGCCGGTCTTCCCCCGGGCCAGCTCGGCCACGTCGGGGTTCTTCTTCTGCGGCAGCATCGAGCTGCCCGTGGCGTAGGCGTCGTCGAGGACGCAGAAGCCGAACTCGTCGGTCGACCACAGGACTAGCTCCTCCCCCACCCGCGACAGGTGGACGCCGAGGAGGGCCAGGTCGAAGAGCGCCTCGGCGGCGAAGTCCCGGTCCGAGACGGCGTCGAGCGAGTTCTCGAAGCGAGTGGCGAATCCCAGCTCCTCGGCTACGAAGTCCGGGTCGAGCGGCAGGGAGGAGCCGGCCAGCGCCCCGGCGCCGAGCGGGGACACGTCCATCCGGTCGAGGGTGGCCACCAGGCGATCGACGTCGCGCGCCAGCGCCCAGCCGTGGGCGAGGAGATGGTGCGCCAGGAGCACGGGCTGGGCCCGCTGGAGGTGGGTGTAGCCGGGCAGGTAGGCGTCGCCGGCCTCCTGGGCGCGCCGGAACAGCACCTCCTGGAGGGCGACGACCTCGTCCGCCACGGCCAGGAGCTGGCGGCGGCACCACAGCCGCAGGTCGGTCGCCACCTGGTCGTTGCGGCTCCGCCCCGTGTGGAGCTTCGCCCCGACGTCGCCAGCCAGCTCGGTCACCCGGCGCTCGACCGCCGTATGGACGTCCTCGTCCCCGGGCTGGAACCCGAAACTCCCCGAGCGCAGCTCCTCGGCCACCGTGTCGAGCGTCCCGAGCAGGGTCGCGACCTCTTCCTCGGTCAGGATGCCGGCCTTGCCCAGGCCGCGCACGTGAGCCCGGGAGCCGCCGAGATCGTCCTCGGCCAGCACCTGGTCGAAGCCGACGCTCACCGTGAGCTCGGCGACCTCGTCGGCCATGGCGTCACCCAGCCGGCCCTGCCACAGCGTCACGGCGTGCCAGCCTCGCCCGCGCCGGGCCCGGCGTCAACCACCTCCCGACCCATGCCGCCACCCCGGCTGCCCTGGCGCTCGGCCCACGTGGCGATGCCCAGGCCCCACAGGCGCACGAAGCCCTCGGCATCCTGATGGCGGAAGGTGTCGGCGGCGTCGTAGGTCGCCAGGCCGTAGTCGTAGAGGGCCGTCGGGCTCCGGCGACCGGCCGCCACTCCGACGCCGGGCGGCTCGAACCGGAGCCGGACCTCGCCGGTCACGTGGCGCTGGGACTCCTCGACGAAGGCGTCGATGGCCTGCTTGAGGGGCGAGTACCACATCCCGTCGTAGACGAGCTCGGACCACCGCGGCTCGAGCCGCTGCTTCTCGTGCTGCAGGTCACGCTCGAGAGTCAGCGCCTCGAGGTCGGCGTGGGCCATGAGGAGGGCGAGGGAGGCCGGGCACTCGTAGATCTCCCGGCTCTTGATCCCGACCCGCCGGTTCTCGACCATGTCGAGCCGCCCGAACCCGGTCGAGCCGGCCAGGCGTCCGATCTCGTCGATGAGCTCGGCGACGGGCAGCGACCGGCCGTCGAGCGACACCGGCACGCCCCCCTCGAAGCCGACCACCGTCTCCACCGGTGCGGTCGCGGTGACCCGGGTCATGGTGTAGACGTCGGCCGGCGGGTCGGCCCAGGGGTCCTCGATGACCCCGCACTCGATCGCCTTGCCCCACAGGTGCTCGTCGATCGAGTACAGCTTCTCCTTGGTCACCCCGATGGGGATGTCCCACTTGGCCGCGTACTCGACGCACTGCTCCCGGGTGAGGTCCCAGACCCGCGCCGGGGCCAGCACCTCGAGGTCCGGGGCGAGGGCGCGCGTCCCCACCTCGAAGCGGACCTGGTCGTTGCCCTTCCCGGTGCAGCCGTGGGCGACGGCGTCGGCGCCGTGGGCCCGGGCGGCAGCGACCAGATGGCGGACGATCACCGGCCTCGACAGCGCCGAGACCAGCGGGTACTTGCCCTCGTACTTGGCATTGGCCCGGATGGCGGGCACGCAGAACTCCTCGGCCATCTCCCGGCGGGCGTCGACGACCTCGGCCTCCACCGCGCCGGCGGCGAGGGCCCGTTGGCGGATGGCATCCCAGCTCTCGGCCGTGACGTCCGTCGTCTGCCCGACGTCGACGGCCACGGCGATCACCTCGACGTCGTGGTGCTCCATGAGCCACCGCACCGCCACCGAGGTGTCCAGGCCGCCGCTGTAGGCCAGCACCACCCGTCTCGCCATCACTCCTCCTTGGCCGGGACGGTGGCCCGGCGTTGCCTCGCCACCGCGGGGGTCGCGGCGGCCAGGTTCTCCAGGGTCTCGGCCATGACCGGACCCCCGGTGCCGTCGGCCACCACCACCAGCACCGTGTCGTCGCCGGCCACGGTGCCGACGATCCCCTCCAGGCCGCTGCGGTCGAGGGCCGAGCCTACGACATGGGCGCAGCCCGGCGGCGTCCGGACGACCACGAGGTTGTGGGACGACGCGACCTCCACCACCCACTCCCCCAGCACCCGGCGGAGGTGGTCGGCCGGCGCGATCTGCTGGGTGGGCAGCTCGGGCAGGGCATAGGCGGTCTGGCCGCCGGCGACGCGGACCTTGAGCGCCCCGAGCTCCTCGAGGTCCCGCGAGACGGTCGTCTGCGTGGCCTCGACCCCCTCGACCGCCAGGAGGTCGACCAGCTGGGACTGGCTGCCGACGGCTTGGCTCTCGAGCAGCTTGGCGATCCGGTGCTGGCGCTGGTGCTTGGTCACCTTCTGCCGTGGCCCCGTCATCGGGCGTCCGCTTCCGGCTCGGTCGGCCCTGCCGCCGGTGGCTCGGCCGGGGCGTCCGCCTCACCCACCAGCCACGCCAGCACCCCCCGCAGGGCGGTCAGCCGGTGGGCGGCCTGCACCCACACCCGGCTGCGCGGCCCGTCGACCACCGACGCGGCGATCTCCTCCCCCCGGTGGGCGGGAAGGCAGTGCAGCACGACGGCGTCGGGGGCCGCCACCGCCACCAGCGCCTCGTCCACGGCGTAGCCGGTGAAGTCCCGTCGGCGCCTGGCACCCTCATCCTCCTGCCCCATCGACACCCACACGTCGGTGTAGAGGGCGTGGGCGCCGTCGGCCGCCGCCTTCGGGTCGTCGGTAGACCACACCGTTCCGTCCCGGCCTGCGGCGGCAGCCGCGGCCGACAGCGCCGCGACCTCGCCCGGCCTCAGCGCGTACCCGGGCGGCGACGCCACCCGGACCTCCATCCCGGCGACCGACGCCGCCTTGGCCAGGGAACGGCAGACGTTGTTGGCGTCGCCGACATAGGTGAGGACCCGCCCGGCCAGGCCGTCGGTCCCGAACTCGTCGCGCAGGGTGAGCAGGTCGGCCAGCGCCTGGGACGGATGGGCCACGTCGGAGAGGAGGTTGACCACCGGCACGGGCACGCCGGCGCCGTCGAGGGCGGCGACCATCTCGACCAGGGTGCGGTGGTCGACCACCCGGGCGCACAGCACCCGGTGGTAGCAGGCGAGGGTGCGCGCCACGTCGGCCACCGGCTCGCGTACGCCCAGGCCGACCTCGTGACCCTCGATGTAGACCGGGTGGCCACCGAGCCCCACCACCGCCATCTCGGTGGCGTTGCGGGTCCGGGCCGACGGCTTCTCGAAGACCAATCCCACGCCGCACCCGGCCAGGAGCGGCGATCGCACTCCCCGCACGGCGAGAGCCAGCACGGCGTCGAGCTCGGCCGGCGACAGGTCGTCGACGTCGAGCAGGTGCCGGGTCACTGGGCCGCCGCCGCGTCGCCGTGCCGGTTCCCGAGGACATCGTCCAGGGCGGCACCCAGCAGCGCCACCGCCTCGTCGACCTCCTCGCCGGAGATCAGCAGGGACGGGGCGAGGCGGACGGCGTCCGGCCGCACGGCATTGACGAGGAGGCCATGGCCGAGGGCCGCGGTCACCACGTCGGGCGCGGCGGCCTCCGTCAGCTCGGCGGCGACCAGGAGGCCGATGCCGCGGACGGCGCGCACGCCCGGCTGGCTGGCGAGCCCCGCCGACAGCCGGGCGCCGGCCCGGACGGCACGGCCGCAGACGTCCTCCTCCTCCATCACCCGGAGCGTGGCGCGGACGGCCGACATGGCCAACGGCTGGCCCCCGAAGGTGGTGGCGTGGTCACCGGGGCCGAAGGCCGCCGCCACCTCGGCCCGGGCCCAGCAGGCCCCCACGGGCATGCCGTTGCCCAGGGCCTTGGCCATCGTGACGACGTCGGGCCGGAGGTGGTGGGCCTGGAAGGCGAACCAGTGGCCGGTCCGCCCGAGCCCCGTCTGGATCTCGTCGGCCATGAGGAGCACGCCGCGTTCGGTGCACAGCTCCCGCAGCCCTGCCAGGTAGTCCGACGAGGGAGGGACCACCCCGCCCTCGCCCTGGACCGGCTCGACCAGGACCGCTCCGACGGTCGCCGGGTCCACCGCCGCCGCCATGGCGTCGAGGTCGTCGTAGGCCACGTGGACGAAACCTTCGAGCAGCGGCTGGAACGGCACGTGCTTGGCCAGTTGGCCCGTGGCCGTGAGGGTGGCGAGGGTGCGGCCGTGGAACGACCCCTCGGTGGCCACGACCACGTGCCGGCCGGGCCCAGCCCAGCGCCGGGCCAGCTTGAGCGCGCACTCGTTGGCCTCCGCCCCCGAGTTGCAGAAGAAGACCTGCCCCCCGGCCCGCTGTTCTCCGCCGCCCACCAGCCGGTCGAGCGTGGCGGCCACCTCCGGGGCCAGGACGTTGCCGTAGAGGTTGGAGACGTGCCACAGGGTGCGGGCCTGCTCGGCCACCGCCTCGGCCACCGCTGGGTGGCTGTGGCCGAGCGAGGTCACGGCGATGCCCGAGATGCAGTCGAGGTAGCGGCGGCCCTCGGTGTCGAAGAGCTCGCTGCCCCGGCCGGACGCGAAGGTGACCGGCGGCTCGGCGTAGGTGCGCATGAGCGCCGCCCGTGTCGTGTCGGGCCCGGTCACGGCAGCACCATCGTGCCGACCCCGCCGTCGGTGAAGAGCTCCAAGAGCAGGGCGTGGGGAACCCGGCCGTCGAGCACGTGGGCCCGCTGCACGCCGCCGCGCACGGCCCGCAGGCAGGCCTCGGCCTTGGGCACCATCCCGCCGGCAGCGGTGCCGTCGGCCACCATCGCCTCGAGCGTCGCCGCCGGGACCCGGCGCAGGTGGGTGGCAGGGTCGGCGGGGTCGGCCCGCAGGCCCTCGACGTCGGTGAGGAAGATCAGCTTCTCCGCCCCCAGTGCCTCGGCCACGGCGCCCGCCACGGTGTCGGCGTTGATGTTGTAAGCCTGTCCGGCGGCGTCGGCCCCGATCGTGGCCAGCACTGGGATCAGCCGCTCCGACAGCAGGCGCTCGAGGATCGTCGCGTCCACCCCGGCCACCGCCCCGACGTAGCCGAGGCCGGGGGTGTGGGCCGTCGCCGTGATCAGGTTGGCGTCCTCCCCGGACAGGCCCACCGCCAGGGGCCCGTGGACGTTGACGGCCGAGACGATATCCCGGTTCACCTTGCCCACGAGGACCATGCGGACGACGTCGAGGGTGTCGGCGTCGGTGACCCGCTGGCCGTCCCGGAATTCGGTCGGCATCCCCAAGCGGTCGAGCAGGGACCCGATCTGCGGCCCGCCGCCGTGGACCACCACCGGCCGGAGCCCGACCGACTGGAGGAGCACGACGTCCTGGGCGAACGAGGCCAGCGCCCTGCGCTCCGATCCCGGCCCGCCGGCACCGGCAAGGGCGTTGCCCCCGTACTTGACCACGACGACGGCATCCTGGAACTTCCGGATGTACGGCAGCGCCTCCACCAGGAGGGCCGCCCGCTCGGGCGGACCGGCGGCAGCGGCAGGGCTCGCGGGAGTAGGGGTCGCCGGAGCAGGGGTCGCCGGAGTAGGGGTCGCCGGGGTCGCCGTCACGACGTCGTCC
>JBOGGF010000184.1:0-4513 GCA_050743965.1 Acidimicrobiales bacterium | reverse complement strand
GTGTTCCGGTCGCGCAAAGGGGGCCATCTCACGCCCGTGCAGGTCCACCGAATCGTCAAAGGGGCCGTGGCCCGGGCCGGAAGCTCGCCCGCGACCTCTCGGCGCGCCCCCCGCCGTCGAGGACGTCGCCGTCGAGCAGGGGCAGTACTCGCCGGTCTGAGCAGCGCCGGCACGACCAGTAGTTCCTCGACAGGAGGCACCATGACCGACACCGACCGCACGACCACGTCCCTCGACGCCGCCGTCGCCGCCGCCAATCGCGCCGTCGGACCGCCCCGCACCGCGCCGGGCGCCGTCGCCTCGCCGGGCGCCGTCACCTTCGTCGACTGGGAGCACCGGACCGACATGGCGCGCCTGCGCGACGAGCGGTTGGCCCGCGCCCGCGCCGGGCTCGAGGCGAGTGGCCTCGGTGCCCTCTTGCTCTTCGACATGAACAACATCCGGTACACGACCGGCACCCACATCGGGAACTGGGCCCGCGACAAGCTGTTCCGCTGCGTCCTGCTCCAACGGGGCCAGGACCCGATCCTGTGGACCATCGGCTCCTCCGCCCGCCAGCACCGGGCCTTCGCCGACTGGCTGGGCCAGGAGTCGTGGCGCGCCGGCCTCTCCAGCTGGCGCGGCTCGATCCCCGAGTACGTCGGCGTCGAGGCGGGGAACGCCCGACGCATCGCCGGCATCCTGCACGAGAGCGGGCTCAGCGGCGAACCGGTCGGCGTGGACGTGGTGGAGATGCCCGTCCTGCGGGCCCTCGAGGCCGAGGGGTTGGAGATGGTCGACGGCCAAGGCCTCATGCAGCGGATGCGCGCCATCAAGACCACCGACGAGATCGCCCTGCTCGAGCATTCGGCTGGCCTGGTGGACGGGGCCTACGACGAGCTGTACCAGTTCCTCCGCCCCGGGGTCCGGGAGAACGAGTGCGTCGCCCTGGTGAACCGCTACCTCTATGAGCACGGCAGCGAGGAGGTCGAGGCGGTCAACGCCATCTCCGGCGAGCGCTGCGCCCCGCACCCGCACGTCTTCTCCGACCGGCTCATCCGGCCGGACGACACCGCGTACTTCGACATCATCCACGCATTCAACGGCTACCGGACCTGCTACTACCGAACCTTCAACGTCGGGGGCTCCACCCCGGCCCAGCGCGACGCCTACGCCCGGGCCCGCGACTTCATGGACCAGGCGATCGCCCGCGTCCGGCCCGGTGCCACCAGCGACGAGATCGTGGCCGCCTTCCCCGCCGCCCATGAGTTCGGCTTCGCCGACGAGGAGGAAGCGTTCGGGCTGCAGTACTGCCACGGCATCGGGCTCAGCAACTGGGAGCCTCCCCTCATGAGCCGGTTCCACTCCTTCGAGCACCCCGTCCGGCTGGACGTCGGCATGGTCTTCGCCCTCGAGACCTACTGGCCGACCGCCGACGCCAGTGCCGCCGCACGCATCGAGGAGGAAGTCGTCGTGACCGAGGACGGTTGCCGGGTGATCACCCGCTTCCCGGCGGGCGAGCTCCTCGTCGCCGGGACCCGCTACTGGACGGGCCTCGGGCCGCTCTACAACTCCAACGGCAGCACGCCGTAGCCCTGCGCCGGGCGTTGGCGACGCCGTCCGCCGGCGGGCGCCCGGCGACCCTGCAGCGTCAGGCGGCGGACGCCACGGTGAACCGACGGACCCCGCCGTCGTCCGCCTCCCTCGCCAGCCGACCCTGGGCGAGCAGCAGGCGGAGGTGGGCGTCGGTCTCGATGACCGCCAGCATCTGGTTGAACAGGTCGAGCTCGGTGAAGCGGCGCTCCCGCCGGGTCCACCGGAGCACGCCGGCCACCTCGTAGGACGTCGTTGCCCCGTGGCCGACGGCCGCCTCGGTCTGGTCCAGCCGCCGGCCGTGGTGCTCCACCAGCTCGTCGATCCGCCGGTGCACGCTCGGCACGACCGGCCCGTGGGCGGGCAGCAGGGTGGCGTCGGGCAATGCCCGTATGGTCCCGAGTGACCGCAGGAAGGCCCCGAGCGGGTCGGGCGTGATCGTCGGCTCGAAGCCGATCGACGGCGTGATGGTCGGGAGCACGTGGTCCCCGGCCAGCAGCAGTCCGGCCACCCGGTCGTAGTAGACGACGTGGCCGCGCGTGTGGCCCGGGGTGGCGATCACCTCCACCTGCCGACCGCCCAGGTGGGTGGTGCCCTCGTCGAGCCAATCGTCCGGATCCTCGTACCACGTCGGGTCGCCGGGGCCGGCATCTCGGGTGGCGGCGGTGAAATGGTCGACGAGAGCCCCGGCGCCGGCGGCGCGCAGGTGGGCCACCTGCGAGGCGAGGGGGCGGCGGTCCGCCTCCCGCATCGCCTCGAGCGAGGGCCGCTCCCCCCGGCCCAGCGCCACCCGGACCCCGTGCTCCTTGCGGAGGGCCAGGGCTTGGGAGTAATGGTCGCGGTGGATGTGGGTGACGTAGATCTGCCGGATGTCGGCCACGTCGTGGCCGAGGGCGTCGAGGCCGGACGCCAGCGCCGCACGGCCCTCGGGGATGGCCCACCCGCCGTCGACCAGCACGACGCCGCCATCCTGGGGAAGGGCGTACACGTTGACCGCACGCAGGCCGTCGTTGGGCAGCGGCAACGGCAGGCGGTGGACGCCAGGGGCGACCTCGAAGGCGCCGGGCCGCAGCCACTCGTCGCGGCCACCGGCGGTCGTGGGTGGAACCGGCTCAACCATGGGACGGCGGCATCGTAGCGCCCGCTGATGCCCCGACTCGACCGGGGCTCGGTCCTACCCGGCTTGGAGCTCGCCGCCCACCAACACCGGCATCACGACGTCGCCCTCCCCGCCCCCTGCGCCCGCACCCTGCCGGTCCGGCGCGTCCGATCGCTTCGCCCGCACGACGGTGGCGGCGACGGCGGCGGCCGCCACCACGAAGGCAGCACTGACGGTGAAGCCCGTCGCGTAGCCGTGCACCTGCGCCGCCGGCGCCACGTTGGCCAGACTTGGGTGGGCAAGGACGAAGGCCGCCGACGCGCTGGCCGCGACCGTGTTGAGCAACGCCGGCCCCAGCGAGCTGCCGATCTGCTGCGTCCCGTTGACCAGGGCGCTCGCCACGCCGGCGTCGGCCGGGTCCACACCGATGAGGGCAGTGGAGCTCATGGGGACGAAGCTCATGCCCATGCCGAAGCTGGCCACGATCTCGGCCGGCAGCACCAGCCCGACGTAGGAGCTCCCGACGTGGAGCTGCGTGAGCACGCCGAGGCCGGCGGCGCCCAGGATCAGCCCGCTCACCATGAGCGCCCGGGGACCCGTGCGGGGCAGCAAGCGGCTGGCCAGGGTGGCGCCGGCGATGATCCCGAAGGAGAAGGGCAGGAAGGCGAAGCCGGTCTTGACCGCCGAGTACCCGAGCGAACCCTGGAAGTAGTACGTGAGGAAGAGGAAGGTGCCGAGCATGGCGCAGCCGACGAGGAGGGAGACGAGGAACGACCCGCCCCGATTGCGGTCGAGGATGATGCGGATCGGCAGGAGGGGGTTGGCGGAGCGCAGCTCGACGAGCACGAAGGCCACCAACCCCGCCAGGGACGCGGCGAGGAGCCCGACGGTGACCGGTGCGCTCCAGCCGTCGGTCCCGGCCGTGGTGAAGCCGTAGACGAGGAAGAAGAACGCAGCCGTCACGGCGACGGCGCCGGACAGGTCGTAGCCGCGCCGCGCCGGTCCCCTGCTCTCCTGCAGGAACCGCCGGGCGCCGGCGGCGGCAAGTAGGGCGATGGGCACGTTGATCAGGAGGGTCCACCGCCACGAGGCGAACTGCGTCAGGGCTCCGCCGAGCACCAGGCCGATCGCCGCGCCGCTGCCGGCCACGGCGCCGTACACGCCAAAGGCGCGGGCGCGCTCGGCCGGCTCGGTGAACGTCGTGGTCAGGAGGGAGAGCGACGCCGGCGCCATGGCGGCGGCGAAGGCGCCCTGGAGCGCTCGGGCGGCGAAGAGCATCGCCGGTCCCTGGGCCAGCCCGCCCAGCGCCGACGCGCCGGCGAAGCCCAGCAGCCCGACGACGAACATCCGGCGGCGGCCCAGGTAGTCGGCGATGCGGCCGCCCAGCAAGAGCAGGGTCCCGAAGACGAGAGTGTAGGACGTCATGACCCACTGCCGGTCGGCGACCGAGATGTGCAGTGCATGCTGGGCGGAGGGCAGGGCGACGATCACGACCGAGGCGTCGAGGACGATCATCAGCTGGGCGACGGCGATGACAGCGAGTGGCAGGGCACCCCGCGGCGGCCCGGCGTTGGACGGCATCCGGCGCGGTTCCGTGCCCGGGCGCGGCGCGACCGTACGGATCGACATGGTCCCTCCTTCGGCCCCCCGGCGAGTAGAATACGGAATCGTGGTTCCGGTTACCTGGTCACTATACGGAGCGTATGTTCCGTTTGTCAAGGCCCCGGTGGTGGTAGCCGCGGCGGGTAGCGACCCGGCAGCGCGGTGACCGGCGACCGCCCCCTCCGTGCCGACGCCCAGCGCAATCGGCGCCGGATCCTCCAGGCGGCCGAGGAGGTGTTC
>JBOGGF010000183.1:0-7222 GCA_050743965.1 Acidimicrobiales bacterium | reverse complement strand
CGGTGGCGCCGGCCTCCCGGGCCGCCGCGGCGTGGGCCTCGGTCGCGGCGGCCGCGCCGGAGAAGGAGACGACGACGACGAGGGACCGGCGCCCGACCCAGGCCGGGAGCGCGGGCTCGTCGGCCACCACGACCGGCACCGGGAGCGAGTGGCGGGCGAGGGTCGCCACCGCGCCGGCGGCGATGCTGCCGGTCCCAACGCCGCAGACGGTGACGTCCGACACCGGCCCCGGCAGCGGCCGCAGCTCGACGGCCGCCGCGGTGGCGGCGGCGGCGGCCATCTGCTCGGGGAGCCCCACCGTCGCCTCCCACATCCCGAGGGAGTCGAGCCGGAGGGGCGGACCGCTCACCCGCTGGGCTGGCCGGCGCCGCCGGTCTGGGCCACCGCGCCGGCGGCTGCTTTGGCCGTCAGCCGCTCGTGCTCGGCGTCACCGACGTTCGTCGCCTCGTCGACCAGCAGCACCGGGACCCCGTCCCGCACGGCGTAGGCCTTGCGCAGGCGCGGGTTGTAGAGGACGTCCTCGTCGGCGAACCACAGGAGCGGCCCCTTGTCGACCGGGCAGGCCAGGACGTCGATCAGCAACTGGTCCAGCGGCATCGTGCCCTCCTTCGGGTTCCTTCGGTCCTTCGAGATGCTCGGGTCCGGCCGGTCCCGGCTCAACCGGCGTCCGGTGTGCCCGGTGTGCCCGGTGTGCCCGGTGCGCCCGGTGTGCCGGCGGAGCCCTGCGCCACCGCGTCGAGCACCTCGTCGACGTGGCGCCGGCACTCCTCCTCGGTCCGGGCCTCGACGTTCAGCCGGAGCAGCGGCTCGGTATTGGACGGGCGCAGGTTGTACCACCAGTCGCCGCGGTCCACGGTGAGCCCGTCGAGCCGGTCGACCTCCCGGCCAGCCGCCGCCTCGCGGGCGGCGACCGCCTCCACCGCCGCCGGCGGGTCGGCCACCTCGGTGTTGACCTCGCCCGAGTCGGCGTAGCGGCGGTAGGGGGAGAGGAGCTCCGACAGCGGGCGGCCGCTGCGGCACATGAGCTCGAGGACGAGCAGGGCGGTGATGATCCCCGAGTCAGCCCGGTAGTTGTCCCGGTAGTAGTAGTGGCCCGAGTGCTCGCCGCCGAAGACGGCGCCGGACTCGGCCATCACCTGCTTGATGAAGGAGTGCCCGACGCGGGTGCGCACACCACGGCCGCCGTGCTCGGCGATGACCTCGGGCACGACGTGGGAGCAGATGAGGTTGTAGAGCACGGTCGAGCCCGGGTGCTTCTCCAGCATCGACACGGCCACCAGGGCGGTGGTGAGCGAGCCGGACACCGGCTGTGCCTGCTCGTCCACCAGGAAGACCCGGTCGGCGTCGCCGTCGAAGGCGAGCCCCACGTCGGCCCCCGAGGAGACGACCGCCGCCTTGAGGTCGACCAGGTTCTCCTGCTGGATGGGGTCGGCGGGGTGGTTGGGGAAGGAGCCGTCGAGCTCGCCGAAGAGGACCTCGACGGCGAACGGCAGGCCCTCCATCACCAGCGGGACGACCAGCCCGCCCATCCCGTTGGCGGTGTCGGCCACCACCTCGAGGGGCCGTAACACGTCGGGGTCGACGAAGGACCGGACGTGGGCGGCGTACTCGGGGAGCAGGTCGCGATGGTCGAGGGGGGCGAGACCGGCGCCGGCGGCGGCGGGCGGCGACGCCAGCAGCTCCTGGGTCAGGGACTCGATCTCGGTCAGGCCGGTGTCGCGCCCGATGGGTCGGGCCCCGGCGAGGCACAGCTTGATCCCGTTGTACGCCGCCGGGTTGTGGGAGGCGGTGAACATGGCCCCGGGCGCGTCCATGGCACCGGAGGCGAAGTACAAGAAGTCGGTGGAGGCCATGCCGAGGTCGGTGACGGCCGTACCCTGCGAGCGAGCCCCCTCGGCGAAGGCCTCGGACAGCTCGACCCCCGACGGGCGCATGTCCCGGCAGACGAGCAGCCGCGGGGCGCCGGTGAAGCGGGCGACCGCGGCCCCGACCGCCCGGCACAGTGCCGCGTCGAGCTGGTCGGGCACGGTGCCCCGGATGTCGTAGGCCTTGAAGACGTCAGCGGTGACCGTTGTGACCGGCATGGGGAACCGATGCTATCCGCGCCCGGCGCCGCCACCCGAGGAGCCCGAGCACCAGCAGCGCCGCCACGCCCAGGGCGGTGGCCGCCTCGCCCAGGCGGTTGGCCGTGCTCGCGCCGAAGGACAGGACGACGTCGTGGCGGGTCGGCACCACCACCATCTCATTCGGCGTGGTCCTCCACGGGCCTTCGGCCCCGGTGGCGTGCCAGTTGGGGAAGTACGACGTCTTCACCAGCACCGGCGTGCCGACGTGCGACACGTGGAAGCTGATGCTGCTCGACGTCCGGCGGACGTGGGTGACGGTGGTGGCCCCGGCCGGGACCGCCGGCGCCCGGGCCGCGTCCTTCGCCGTCACCCTGGGCCACGACGGCGGGCCCCCGGCGGCCAGCTCGACGTCCCAGCGTGTCGGGTGCTGGTACCAGGCGACCGACGGCCCGTCGATCGGCTGGCCCTGCGGGCCGACCTTCCCGAGCCACGTGGCCTGGCCCGGGCCCACGCCGCGCAGCACCGCCGGGTCGTCGGTCAGGGGCACGACCGCGGCCGAGTGCGCTACCGCGTACACCTCCCACGTGGTCGAGAGGGTGGACCCGTTGTAGGTGGTCGTCCACGGCCCCGAGCGGGCGAGCAGGCGCAGTGTCGGGTCGGCGGTGGCAGCGGCCTCGACCTGGGGGCTGGCCACCAGGAGGTAGCGCACCCCGAGCAGCTGGAGGTGCTGGACGCCGAGGGGCACGTCGAGGGGGCCGTAGGGTAGGCCGACGACCGGCTCCGATGGCGCCACCGACAGCTCGGCCTGGTTCAAGAAGTGGTACGGCGTGGTGGCCGACGACTCGAACAGGAGCCCCTCCATCGAGTCGATGCAGCCGCCCGTCCAGTACGGCAGGAGCATCAGGGCCTCGGGGGTGCCGAACCGGTTCTCGTCGGCGTTGTACTCCCACATGGCCCGGCCGCAGCCGTGGTGCTTGCCGATGCGGGCCATCAGCTGCATCAGGCCCCGGTACTCGGGGTAGTCCGCCTTGCCCTCGTAGCCGGTGTAGTTCCACGAGGCCCACGCGCTCACCTGGTTGGCCCCCGGGTGGACCCCGATGCCCGGCAGGGAGGCCGCCACCCCGGGCAGGAACGGCGGCACCACGACGGCGAGCGCGGCGAGGAGGGCGAGCAAGGGACCGGAGAGCGCGCCGGGGAGGAACCGGGCCGGCCCCGGCCGCCTCGGCGCGGCGGCACCCGCCCGGTGCCCGCCGAAGGGCCGCCGCACCTGCCCGACCCAGCCGGCGAGCCGGCCCCGTCGCCACGCCTTGACCGTGGCGACCACCGCCACGCCGAACAGCCACCCGACCATGAGGTAGGCGCAGAGGAACCACAACGGCAGGAGGCGGACGTCGTACAGCTTGCCCTGGGGGTCGACGACGAGGGCCATGGCCGACAGGCCGCCGAGGGCGGCGAAGACCATGCCGAACCGGCTCCCGATCCAGCCGGCGACGACGATCGCCACGCCGGCGGCGGCGAGCGCCCACAGATCGGCGTGGGGGAAGAGGAGGGTCACGTAGGCGGTGACGTTGGTGTAGCCCATGGCCGTCGTGTACGGCTGGCGCAGCCCGAAGGGCACCAGCCACCAGCCCGACAGCAGCACGCCGATGACCACGGTGGACGCCGACCACCAGAGGACCTGCCAGCGGCTGCGCACCTCGGCGGGGCGGGGTGGCGCCGCGGCGGCGGCCCGGGACCAGCGGACCTCGTCGTGGAGCCGCCAGCGAGCCGGGAGCAGCTCGACCAGCGTGAGGAGTCCCGCCCCGGCGAGGGCCAGGAGGGCCGGCACGAAGTGGGCGAGGATGCACAGGGCGAGGACGATCGAGGCCCATGCCCGGTGGCGGCCGGTCCGCACGCCACGGGCGACGAGCCCGACGAAGACGAGGGCCAGGACGAGGGAGAACGAGTAGGCGTACTCGCCCGCCAGGGTCGAGAACAGGTTGCCCCCGTCGATGGTCCAGGTCGAGTCGAATAGGAACGGCAGGGTGGCGACGGCCAGGGCCGCCGGCACCGGGGCACGCAGGCCGAACAGCCGGCCGCACGCCCAGGCGGCCACGGGCAGGAGCACCGAGCCAAGCACCGTCGACAGCTTGAAGGCGATGTCGTAGGCGATGACGTGGGCTGCGAGGGCCGTGAGGACGTCGGGCAGCACGAAGTAGAAGGTGTAGATCGGGTAGCCGTCGTACCAGGCGGGGTCCCACCCGGTGAGGTGGGGGAACAGGTTGGTGTTGAAGAACGCCGGCATCATGTAGTGGGCGCCGGTGTCCCCGCCGGTGGTGGTGGTGTCCGAGAGCAGCAGCGAGAGGTGCAGCTGCCACAAGACCACGGCCACGACCCCGCCGATCGCCACCAGCGTCGCCACCGCCGGCCACCACCGGCGCCCACCGCTGGCGCGGCCCGGCCACGGCGCGGCCGGGCCCGGACGGGGCGAGTCCGTCACCGGGCGCCGCTGCGGCGCGGCGGTGGGTCGGCCGCCGGCGAGCAGGCCCGGCGGGTCAGTGGAGGATGACGCCACCGCGGCTCGAGAGGAGGGAGAGCACCGCCACCAGGTTGAAGGAGGCGTGGGCCACCATGTTCATCCCGAGGCGGCCCGTCCGGTAGCTGATCGCCGCCAGGGCCATGCCGAAGAGCGCCAACCCGGCAAACTGCGTCGCCTCGCCGTGCGCCGAGGCGAAGACCAGCCCGTCGACGACGACGGCGAGCACCACGCCGGCCGCCCGGGCGGCCGAACGGGCCGACGACGCCGGCGTGAAGAGGCGAGCGAGCGCACGCAGCAGCACCCCGCGGAAGAACAGCTCCTCGAAGAATGGCGCGCCCACCACGGTGAGCAGGGCGATGACGGCGAACCCGGCGCCGTGGGCGCCGCCGGTGAGCTTCTGGGCCGGCCCTGTGAGGTTCTTCACGTGGAACGGGAGGTAGAGGACGGCGATGACGTACTGGCCACCGACGCCGACCAGGATGCCGACGAGGTCGAGGGGTCGGAACCGGATGCCGAAGTCGGCGAGGAGCCGGCCCGACCCGCGCGCCTTGCTGGCGACGAACGGCGCCAGGAAGAAACCAACCCAGAGCCCCACCAGGGAGGAGCCGATGTACCACGCCGGCGGCGACGACAGCCGGGTGATCGACGAGAGCCCGTGGAGCTTGCCGTCGGCCGCCGCGGCCGCCGTCGCGAACACCGTGCCGCAGAGCTGGCCGACGAGATAGCCCACGAAGGCGAAGAGGAGCCACAGCCCGGCCACGCGCCGGTTGGACGGCGGGGCGGCGGGGTCGTCGAGGAACGGTCCCTCGCTCGGCGGTCCGCCGGGTGGTCGGCCGGGGCCCGAGCCGCCGGGGCCGGGCGGCGGGCCGACGTTCGGCCATCCACCGGCCGGACCGGGGTGACCCGCCGGACCGGCCGGCCACCCCGGCGGCGGGTACGTCGGCGACGGCACCGGCGGAGGGGGGTACGCTGGGGGGGAGCCCGCCGGCGGCTCGCTGTCGCCCGGCTGTGCCATCCCAGCCACGTTACCGCCGGACCTGGCCGGGGCCGGGGCGCCAGGCCGTGCCGGGGCGCGCCCGGCAGAGGCGCCCGGTCACCGAACCCGTAGTGCGACGCATAGCATGGGGCGGTGAGCCCTCAACGGCCTGATCGCATGCCGCAACGTCCGTCCCAGCCCGGTGGTGGGCCCAACGGCCAGACGGGGACCGGCGGCGGCGACCAGAATTGGCGGTGGATCTGGGCCGTCCTCATCCTCATCGTCCTGGCCGTCCTCGTCGTCCCGAACCTGCTGCCGCGGACGCACTCGAAGTCGATCAAGTACTCGGCGCTGCTCACAGACGCCAAGTCCAAGCAGGTCGCCACGGCGACAATCGACAACACAACGGGTGTCATCACCGGCAAGCTCAAGAGCGGGACCCACTTCACCACGACCGGTCCCCACCCCGCGGCGCAGAACGACGTCTCCCTCCTGCGCAAGGACGGCGTCACAGTCACCTACTCGAACCCGCCGTCAAACGTCTGGGGCAGCGTACTGCCCTACATCTTGTTCCTGGCCATCGGCATCGGCCTGATGGTGTTCATAAGTCGGCAGGCCCGGGGGCAGATGTCCGGCATCATGTCGATCGGCCGCTCCAAAGCACGACAGTTCAGCAGTGACCGCCCGTCGACGACGTTCGACGACGTCGCCGGTTACAACGGCGTCAAGCAGGAGATCTCGGAGGTCGTCGACTTCCTCAAGACCCCGGGGCGTTTCCGCGACATCGGCGCCAAGATCCCCAAGGGCGTGCTGCTCGTGGGCCCGCCGGGCACCGGCAAGACGCTGCTGGCCCGGGCGGTCGCCGGTGAGGCGGGCGTGCCCTTCCTCTCGGTCAGCGGGTCGGACTTCATGGAGATGTTCGTCGGCGTCGGCGCGAGCCGGGTCCGCGACCTCTTCCAGACCGCCCGCAAGCAGGCCCCTGCCATCATCTTCGTCGACGAGATCGACTCGATCGGCCGCAAGCGCGGCGCCGGCCTCGGCGGCGGCCACGACGAGCGGGAGCAGACGCTCAACCAGATGCTGTCCGAGATGGACGGCTTCGACCCGGCGGAGGGCGTCGTCATCATGGCGGCGACCAACCGCCCGGACATCCTCGATCCCGCCCTCCTGCGCCCGGGCCGGTTCGACCGCCAGATCGTCGTGCCACTCCCCGACCTCGACGAGCGGCTGCCCATCCTCCAGGTCCACTGCAAGGGCAAGCGCATCGGGCCCGACGTCGACCTCGAGCTGGTGGCCCGGGGAACCCCGGGCATGAGCGGCGCCGACCTGGCCAACCTGGTCAACGAGGCGGCCCTCCACGCCGTGCGCCGGGGCAGCGCGACCATCGAGATGGCCGACTTCGAGTCCTCCCGGGAGAGGATGAGCGACTCGCGCCGCTGGCCCATGAGGACGCGGTCGCGGGCGGACTCGAAGTCGATCATGGCGACCGTGGCCGACCCCCGGCGCACCGCGTGCAGCGCCGCCTCGTTCACCAGGTTCTCGAGGTCGGCCCCGCTCATGCCCGGGGTGCCCCGGGCCACGATCTCGAGGTCGACGTCGGGACCGACGCGCTTGTCCCGGCAGTGGACCTGGAGGATGGGCAGCCGCTCGTCGAGGTCCGGC
>JBOGGF010000182.1:0-1931 GCA_050743965.1 Acidimicrobiales bacterium | reverse complement strand
CACTACCCGCTGGCCCCCAACGCCGATCCCCGGCCGGTGCTGTCCGACTTCTACCGGGACCTCGACTCATCACTGCGCGGTGGGCTCCGGATCCTCGTCCACCAAGAGGAGCTGGGCGATCGGGTGATGGGGGTGGCCGCCGGCTTCCTCGTGTGGTCGCGGCGCCTCCCCGCCAGCTCGCAGGCCATCACCCTGGTCGAGCACCTGGTAGGCCACCCGATGGGGTCGGCCGGGCGGGAGCTGGTGGTCACGGCGTCGGGCATGCCACCCCGCCAACCGGTCTGAGCGGACGCGAGTGGCACCGCCCGCCGACGACGACCTGCGGCTCGGGCGGAGCGGTCAGGGCTGGGGCCGGATCGAGATCCGCGACCTACGGGTGATGGGGGTCCACGGCGTGTTGCCCGAGGAGCGGGAGCGGGCGCAGCCCTTCGCCATCGATGTCGACATCCGGCTCGACACCCGGCGTTCGGCCGAGTCCGACACCCTCGAGGACACCGTCGACTACGGCGCGCTGTGTGAGCGGTCGGTCGACGTCGTCGCCACCACCTCCTACCGCTTGCTCGAGGCGCTGGCCGATGCCGTGGCCCGGGCCCTGCTGGAGGAGGACGAACGGGTCGTGGCGGCAGCCGTCACCGTGCGCAAGATGCGCCCGCCGATCGCCGCCCAGCTCGGATCGGTGGGGGTGCGAGTCGTCCGGGGACGGGAGGTGGCGCCCGCACCGCCGGACCGAGCACACGACCGCCCATCGGACCGAGCACCCGACCGCCCGCCGGACCGACCGAGCTGCTCCCCACCGGACCGCCCGGTCCACGACCCGCTCTCCGGCGCGCCCGAGCCGTGACCTTCGCCGGCAATGGGCGGGGCAAGCCAGGCCCACCCGGCCCACCCGGCCCGTCTGGCACAGCGAGCCGGGCGTTCCTCGGGCTCGGGTCCAACATCGGGGACCGGCGCGAGCACCTGCGCCGTGCGGTCGCGACGTTGCGGGCGGCCGGTGACGTGGTGGCGGTCTCCCCGCTCTACGAGACGGCGCCGGTCGGCGGGCCCGAGGACCAGCCGGCCTACCTCAACATGGTGGTGGAGCTGCGCACGACCGACGGCCCGCGGCGGCTGCTGGCGCGATGCCAGGCGCTGGAGGAGTCGGCGCACCGGGTGCGCACCGTTCGGTCCGGGCCGCGGACCCTCGACGCCGACGTCCTGCTGGTCGGGGATCGGGTGGTGTCCGAGCCGGACCTGCAGGTGCCGCACCCGCGCATGTGGGAGCGCCGGTTCGTCCTGGCGCCGTTGCGCGACCTGGCCCCGGACCTCGTCGGGGCCGGGGCGGTTGCGTCCGCTGGTGGCGACGTCCACCGTCTCGGTACACTGTGACCACTAGATCCGCTCACTGAAGGCGACCGGCACCCCTGGCGGGCTGGAACGCCGGGGGAGGAGTCGGTGCACACCGTCCGTATCATCGGCCCCGGTCGGGCCGGGAGCTCGCTGGCCGCGGCGTTGGCTGCCGCCCGCTGGGAGGTCGCCGGGCTCCTCGGCCGCGGGGAACACCTCGGGACGGCCGCCGTCGGCGTCGACGTCCTTGTGCTCGCCGTTCCCGACGACCGCGTGAGCGAGGTGGCCCGGGCCGTGCGGCCGTCGCCGCGGTGTGCCGTTCTCCACCTGTCCGGCTCCCTCGGGCTCGACGTCCTTGCCGGCCATCACCGGCGAGGGTCGCTCCACCCGCTCGTGCCGCTGCCCAACCCGGCGACGGGTGCCCGCCGCCTCGCCGGCGGGGCGGCGTTCGCCGTGGCCGGCGACGCGCTGGCCGGGACCATGGCCCGGGCGCTGGGGGGCACGGTGCTCGAGGTCGCCGACGACCGCCGGCCGGCCTACCACGCCGCCGCCACCATCGCCGCCAACCACGTCGTCGCCCTCATGGGCCAGGTCGAGCGGGTGGCCGC
>JBOGGF010000181.1:0-8460 GCA_050743965.1 Acidimicrobiales bacterium | reverse complement strand
CCGCCGGCCGGCCTCGGAGACGATCGAGGTGGGTGCCGACGTCGACGAGGTGGCCCGGGCCGTGCGCCGCCGGGCCGTCGACGGTGATCAGCGGGTGTGCGTGCTGGCCTCGGGAGACCCCGGGTTCTTCGGCATCGTGCGTGGGCTGCTGCGGATGGTCGACCGCAAGGACCTGCGGGTGCTGCCCGCGCCGTCGGCCGTATCGCTGGCCTTCGCTCGCCTTGGACTGCCGTGGGACGACGCCGTGGTCGTGTCCGCACACGGGCGGCCACTCGCCGATGCCGTCGGGCTCGCCCGGACCGCCCACAAGGCGGCCGTCCTCACCTCGCCCGACGCCCCGCCCGAGTCCCTCGGCGCCGCCCTGGTCGAGTCCGGGGCGACCATGGACCTGGTGGCGGTGTGCAGCCGGCTCGGCACCACCGAGGAAGCAGTCATCGAATGCTCCCTCGCCGAGCTGGCGGCTGGGCGCTTCGACCCCCTCTCGGTGGTGGTGCTCGTCGGGCCGGGCGGGCTGCCCCTGGTCGGCTGGACCGCCGGCGGCGGGAAGGTGCTCGCCTGGGGGCTGCCCGAGTCCGCCTTCGCCCACCGGGCGGGGATGATCACCAAGTCCGAGGTGCGCTCGGTGGTGCTGGGCAAGCTCGCCCTCCCCGACGCCGGGGTGCTGTGGGACGTGGGTGCCGGGAGCGGGAGCGTCGCGGTGGAGTGCGCCCTGCTTCGGCCCGGCCTGACCGTACTGGCGGTGGAAGACGCCGCTCCCACAGCCGGCAGGGTCTCGGCCAACGCCCTTGCCCTCGGAGCGGCCGTCCATGTGGTGACCGGGCGCGCCCCGGGCGCGCTCGACGGTCTGCCGGCACCCGACCGGGTGTTCGTGGGCGGTGGCGGCATCGAGGTCCTCGACGCCACGCTGGCACGCCTTCGCCCGGGCGGGCGGGTGGTCGCCACCTTCACGGCGATGGACCGAGCCGCCGAGGCCGCCGACCGGCTCGGCCACGTGGTGCAGGTGTCCGTGGGCCGGGGCGAGCGCTTGCCCCACGGCGGTTGGCGCCTCGAGGGACAGAACCCGGTGTTCGTCGCCTGGGGACCGGCGCCGTGACCGTGCTGTGCCTGTCGGCCACCGAGCCGGGGCGGGCGATCGCCGGTCGCCTCCCCTACCGCCACCTCCACGGCGACGTCGGGGGCAGCCTGCGCCGCCACTGGGACGGCACCGAGGCGTTCGTCGTCGTGCTCGCCGTGGGCGCCACCGTGCGCCTGATCGCCCCCCTGCTCGCCGGCAAGGACCGGGACCCGGCCGTCGTGTGCGTGGACGATGCCGGCCGCTTCGCCGTCGCGGTGTGCGGTGGCCACGCCGCGGGGGCCAACGATCTGGCCGAGCAGGTGGCCGCCCTGCTCGGGGCCGAGCCCGTCGTGACCACGGCCACCGACCGGCTCGGTGTCCCCGCCCTCGACCGGGTGCCCGGGACGGTGGCCGAGGGCGACGTGGCCGCCGTGACCGCCGCCGTCCTCGCCGGCCGGCCGGTGGCGGTGGAGGACGTGGGCGCGTGGCCCCGCCCGCCAGCGCTCGACGACCTGGCCGCCCGACCGGGGGCGAAGCCGGCGGGGCGGATCGTCGTCACCGACCGCGCCGCGCCGCCGCCCGGGCGCGCGGGCCTTCCCACCGTGCTGCTCCGGCCCCGCTCCCTGGTGGTGGGGGTGGGCACCTCGACCGACGCCTCGCCCGAGGAAGTGGCGGCCGCAGTGGCCTCGGCGCTGACCGTAGCCGCCTTGAGCCCGCGGGCCGTCGAGCGGGTGGCGACGGTCGACCGCCGGCTCGGCCACCCAGCCGTCGAGGCCCTGACGACCTCTCTCGGCGTGCCGCTCGTGGGGTTCGCCCCCGCCGAGCTCGACGCCGTCGACGTCCCCACGCCGAGCCCGGTGGTGCGAGCAGCAGTGAGAACCGGGTCGGTGGCCGAGGCCGCCGCGCTGCTCGGCGCCGGCCCGGATGCCGAGCTCGTCGCGCCGAAGCACGTCAGCGCCCGGGTGACGGTGGCCGTGGCACGCCGGCTCGGTCCAGCGGGATCGGTGGCGGTGGTCGGCCTCGGCCCGGGCGCGGCGGAGCACCGCACTCCGGCAGCCGAGCGGGCGGTCCGTCGAGCCGAGATCGTCGTCGGCTTCGACGGCTATCTGGCGCAGTGCCAGGACCTTCTCTCCCCGGGCCAGACCGTGCGGCCGTACCCACTGGGGGCGGAGCTCGAGCGCGCCCGCGACGCGCTGGCGGCGGCGGCAGCGGGTCGGACGGTGGCCCTCGTGTGCTCGGGCGACGCCGGCGTGTACGCCATGGCATCGCCGCTCCTGGAGCTGGCAGGCGAGCAGTCGGCGGACGGCACCGTCCGCTTCGCCGGTGTCGACGTGACCATCGTGCCCGGGGTTACCGCCGCCCTGGCGTCGGCCGCCCTCCTCGGCGCGCCCCTCGGCCACGACCACGCCGCCGTCAGCCTCTCGGACCACCACACCGCGTGGGACCGGATCGCCGCCCGGGTCCAGGCGGCGGCCGAAGCCGACCTGGTGCTCGCCCTGTACAACCCCCGTTCGCGTCGCCGCACCTGGCAGCTCGACAAGGCGCTGGCCGTGCTGCGCGCCCACCGGCCCCCCACCACCCCGGTAGGGCTGGTGACCGACGCCTGCCGGCCGGGCCAGCGGGTGGTGCACACGACGCTGGCCGAGGTGACGGTGGAGGAGGTCACTATGACGACGTGCGTGGTGGTCGGGTCGAGCACGACCCGGATGGTCGCCGGCCGGATGGTCACCCCCCGCGGCTACGACCGGTGACGGTCGCCGTCGACGACCGCTGCACGGCGTGCGGGGCCTGCCTGGCGACCTGCCCGACCGGCGCCCTGCTGCCTGCCCCGGGGCGACCCCTGGTGGTCGACCGCCGGTGCACCGGTTGCCTGGAATGCGTCGAGATCTGCCCCCGCGGCGCCATCGCCGAGGTGCCCTCCCGACTGCCAGGCGCACCTCCCCGGCGGCGGCGGCCGGGAGCCGACGGGTGACCCGATGATCGCCGTCCACCCGATCGAGGCCGAGAGCTACCGGATCCTCGCCGGCCGGGTCGATCTGTCCGCCTGGGCACCCGGGCCAGCCGCCGTCGCCGCCCGGATGGTCCACGCCACCGCCGACCCCGGCCTGGTGGCGGACCTGGTGGTCGACGAGGCTGCCGTCGCCGCCGGCGTGGCGGCACTGCGTGCCGGCGCGCCCGTCGTCTGCGACGTGGAGATGGTGCGGGCCGGGATCTCCTCGGTCGACGCGGTATGTGATCTCCGCGCGGTCGCCGACGCCGGGCCACACCCGAGCCGCACGGCGGCAGCGATCATCCGCGCCGCGGAACGCCACCCCCGCGGGGCGGTCGTGGTCGTCGGATGTGCCCCCACGGCGCTGGCCGAGATGAGCCGGCTGATGGACGAGGGCCGCTGCCGGCCCGCCCTCGTCGTCGGCGTACCGGTGGGCTACGTCGGCGCCGCCGAGTCCAAAGAGGAGCTGCTGGCGGTCGCCCGGCGGGTCGGTGTCCCCGTGATCGCCCTGCGAGGCGAACGCGGCGGCGCCGCCGTCGGCGCCGCCGTGGTGAACGCCCTCGCCCGGCTCGCCGCCGCCGACACCGGTGAGGGCACCGACACCGACACCGCGCCGGCCGCGCCGGCCGCGCCGTCCGCCTGCCTGGTGATCGGCCACGGCACCCGCTCGACCGCCGGCGAAGCGGAACTGCGGCACTTCGTCGACGCAGTGGCGGGCGCCCGCCCGACGGTGGCCATCGCTGCCGGCTACCTCGAGTTCGTGGCGCCCGACCTGGACGCCGCGATCGAAGACCTGGTCGGCCGCGGTGCCCGGCAGGTCGTCGCCCTTCCCCTGGTCCTCCTCGGGGCCGGTCACCTGAAGGACGACGGGCCGGCGGCGCTCGCCCGGGCCCGCCGGCGCCATCCCGGCGTCGGCTTCTCCTACGCCCGCGACCTCGGCGTCCACCCCGACGTGCTGGCGGTGGTGGCCGAGCGGGCGGCAATGGCTGCCGCCGGACTGCCCGGCGGTGCGGCCGACGCCATCGTGGTGGTGGGTCGCGGCTCCTCGGACCCCGACGCCAACGCCGATCTGGCCAAGGCTGCCCGCCTCCTGGCCGACGGACGCCAGCTCACCACGCCCGTGGCCGGCGACGGTCCGTCAGCGGTGGCGCCGCACGGCGCGTTGGCGCTCGACTCGGTGGCGCCGCTCGGCACCGTGGTGCCGGCATTCGTGTCACTGGCACGGCCGGACCTGGCGACGGCGCTCGATCAGTGCGCCCGGCTCGGTGCCCGGCGGATCGCCGTCGTGCCCTACTTCCTCTTCACCGGCCGCCTGGTCGACCGGATCGTGGACCAGGTGGCGGCGTGGGCCGCTGCCCGTCCCGACCACTCGGTGGTGACGGGCGGCCACATGGGCGCCGACCCGCGGCTCATCGCCCTCGCCTGGCACCGCTACGACGAGGCCGCCGGCGGTCCGGTCCGGATGAACTGCGACGGCTGCCTGTACCGGACGCCGCTCCCGGGCTACGAGCACCGCGTGGGGGCCCCGCCCTTCGCCCCCTCGGCGCCTCGGGACGGTGCCTGAACCGGATCGGATCGCCCAGCCGGCCCAGCCGTTCGTTGCCCGGCGAGTCGCCACCCTCCGCTACGGCTCGTGGTGGGCCGGCGGGCGCTGCTCCCGTCCGGCCGACGGCTACCGACGGCGGCGAGCCGGGTCGGTGATCGCCGGCGGCTCCCACCCGTTGTCGGGTGCGTTGACGGTGCTGCCCGGCGGCACGATCCCGTCGATGGCGTCGAGGACCTCGGTCGACAGGGTGACGTCGGCCGCCCCGAGCTGGGACTCGAGCTGCTCCATGGTACGCGGGCCGATGATGGCGGCGGACACCGCCGGATGGCGGATGACGAAGGCGATGGCCAGGTGGATCAGGTGCAGGTCGGACCGCTCGGCCAGCTGGGCCAGCTCCTCGGTGGCGTCCAGCTTGCGTTGGTTGGCCGGCAGGCTCATGTCGTAGCGCTGGGGGATGCGCTGGGCCCGCCGGCTCTCGGGGATCTCCTGTCCCTTGCGGAACCGACCGGTCAGCCACCCGCCGGCCAGTGGACTCCAGGGGATGACGGCCATGCCGTACTTGTGGCAGGTCGGGAGCACCTCCCGCTCGACTGCCCGCACGAGGAGCGAGTACGGCGGTTGCTCGGTCACGAAGCGCTCCCGTCCCCGCCGCTCGGCGACCCACTGCGCCTCGACGATGTCGCACGCCGGGAAGGTGGAGCTGCCGACGTAGCGAACCTTGCCCTGGTGCACCAGGTCGCTCAGGGCGCCGAGGGTCTCGTCCAGGTCGCACTCGGGGTCGGGCCGGTGGATCTGGTACAGGTCGATCCAGTCGGTGCCGAGCCGGCGCAGGCTCTCCTCGCACCCCTGGACGATCCAGCGGCGCGAATTGCCGCTGTGGTTGGGCCCGCTCTCCATCTGGCCGTGCACCTTGGTCGCCAGCACGACCTGGTCGCGCCGGCCCGAGAGCGCCTTGCCGACTATCTCCTCCGACTCGCCGGCGGAGTAGACGTCGGCGGTGTCGACGAAGTTGATGCCGGCGTCGAGGGCCCGGTGGATGATGCGGACCGACTCCTGATGGTCCGGGTTGCCCCAGGCGCCAAACATCATGGCGCCGAGGCACAGCGGGCTGACGCGAACGCCGGTGCGGCCAAGGGAGCGCAGTTCCATGGCGTCGACGGTAGCGGTCCCCCTGGCCTCGCCCGGCCCGAGGCGGTCGACGGGACGAACCACCCGTCGACGCGTCCAACGTTCCACGGCCGCGCCGTAGGGGTATCGCCTCTCTCAACGGGGGTGCAGTGCCGCGCCGCAACGGTGGCGTGCTGCCGCATCCCGGACGAGCGAAGGAGGATCCGCCGATGGCCGACCGAACGGACGTTTCCCACCAGACCGAGGAGACCGAGGAAATGGAGGCACGGGCGGCGCACCAAGCCGACCGACTGCCGTCCGACGAGGAGGAAGCAACGGCCGACGACTCGTCAGAACAGCAGCGCCGGAGCGGCGAGGCCGACGACGTGGCCGAGCACCACCGCGAGATGGACGAGCGGGGAGCGCACGTCCGGGGCGAGGGGCAGATCGACTGACCGGACTGCCCGGTGCGACCGGGCCGCGACCTCAGGAGCCGGTCGAGGTGGACGGTACGTCCGTCGCCGGCGGGTCTGGCGGCGGGTCGGACTGCGGGTCTGGCGGCGGCGTACCGGTGGGCGGACGGTCGGCCCAGAGCTGCTCGAGCCCTTCGGCGTACGCGGAGAAGGCCTGCTGCACGGTCACGTGGAACGGCGGTGGCGCCACGCCGCGCCCGACCATGTCGTCGGACCCGTGGACGGCAACGAACCACATGGAGAGGATGGCGCTGGCAATGGCGTAGGGCTCCCAGGCGTCGGCGGCGTAGCCGAGCCGCTGGCGGAAGACCCCGGCCAATCGCCGGAAGCCGATGACGAGGCGCTGGTAGATGAGCCCGACGAATGCCGGCTCCTCCACTTGGAGCAGGGCGCGGGCCTGGGGCGGCAACGACGGTCGCCCCTCCGGGTCCGACCAGGCGCCCGCACCCGGGTAGCCCTTCGCCGCCATGGCTGCCAGGGCACCGGTGAGCACCTCGATCGGCGAGGCCGACACCGGCTGGGCGTCCACCGCGGCGGCCAGGTCCTCCCCCCAGTCGGTGAACCACGCCATCGCCAGGCCGGCCTTCGAGTCGAAGTGGTAGTAGAAGGTCCGCAGGGCGATGTCGGCCGCATCGGCGATCTCTTGGATCGTCGTCCCATCGTAGCCCTGGTGAGTGAAGAGGTCCATGCCGGCGTCGAGGATCCGCCTGCGCGTGCGAAGCCGGTTGCGTGCCTGACGGGTCAGGCCCTCGCCGGGATGGGGATCCCGCCCGCCGGCCGCCTCGACGTCTCCCTCTGCCATGCCGCCGTCCCCGCCCATCGCGCCTCCTTCGCCGGCCGGCCACGGCGGCATCCCGCCGCCGGCCGGCACCGCCCCGTTCTCGGGGATGTGCCGGACCGCCATTGTTGCGCATCCCCGTCCGAGGGTGTCGAGCCGTGCAGACTTGACACGATGCGCAGCTTTGCATAGTGTGCAGCGTACGTTGCCGCGGAACTGTGGCACGAGATCGGCGGCGGATCCGCCCTGGGGGCTCCCAGGGCGACGGAGGCGGTGGCAGGGGGTGGGTGACCTGCGAGCCAGTGCTCGCCCACCCCCTTGCCGTTCGCGGCCGGCCGGGATCCGCATACCCTGCTGCGGCATCCTCTAGTGTCTCGTGCGTGAGGTTGCGTCCTTCCTCCCGTTGTCCGGACATGGCTCTGAACGACGCGACCGCAACGGCGGCACCACCGATCCCCGACTGCTGGGTGACCGCGGAGGGCGACCGCGCCCTCCAGTGCCTCGGTCGGCTCGACGCCGACCGGGACGACGTGGTGGATGTCTGGCTGTGGTTCACGGGCACCGAGACGGCGGTCAGGCTGACCGCGGCGGAGCGAGCCGAGCTCGCCCGCGCCAGCCGCTCCCGTCCGCTGGCCCACACGCCGGGAGCCGTCCAGGCCCGCCTGGTCCGCCGCATCGGACGCCGCCGCGCCTGGTCGGAGATCGACCGCTGGGGCCTGTGGTCCGTCCCGGTCGAGGCGCTCGAGTCGGTGCTGGCCCGGGCCCTCACCCGCAGTGCCCGCACCGGGCACCGCTACCCCATCGTCGCCTGAGCGATCCTCGCCGGCGCGCCCCGCCCGGGACGCCACATCGGCGAGGGCGTTGCGGACGGCGGGAATAGTCGACCCGTCAAACTGGTTGGGCGTGGAGTAGTTGACACGTCAACCAAAGGAGGGCCCCATGCCCGACATCCCCGCCGGCTCCTACACCATCGACCCGGCACACAGCCGGATCGGGTTCGTCGCCCGTCATGCCATGGTCACCAAGGTCCGGGGCTCGTTCAACGAGTTCACCGGCAAGGGGGTCTTCGACGCCGACGACCCGTCGCGCTCGCACATCGAGCTGACCATCCAGGCGGCGAGCATCGACACCCGCAACACCGACCGGGACAGCCACCTGCGGAGCAACGACTTCTTCGACATGGAGCAGTTCCCCGAGATCCACTTCGTGAGCACTGCCGTCGAGCCGGTCGACGACACCACCTACCGGGTCACCGGTGACCTCACCATCAAGGGCGTGACCAAGCCGGTCACGATCGACCTGGAGCACACCGGCAACGCCACCGACCCCTTCGGCAACGACCGGGTGGGGCTCGAGGGCAGCGTCACGATCAACCGCAAGGACTGGGGTGTCAACTGGAATGCCCCGCTCGAGGCCGGTGGCGTGCTCGTGAGCGAGAAGGTGACCCTGGAGATCGAGACCTCCGTCATCAAGGACGCCTGAGATCGGGCGTGTGCCGGCCGTGCTCTCCGC
>JBOGGF010000180.1:0-8887 GCA_050743965.1 Acidimicrobiales bacterium | reverse complement strand
TGCCGTGCGCATGGTCGGCGAGCTCCGACGCGAGGATCCCGGTGACAATTCGGTGATGTCGCGCGTGGCGCGCCAGCTCGGAGTCGGCGTCGAGTCACTGAGGTCCTGGGTGAGCAGGCCGACATGGACGTCGGTGCTCGCCCGGGGATCGCGACCGAAGAGCGCGAGGAGCTGAAGTCGCTGCGCGAACCTCCGGGCGGAGCGCCGGCCTGGCGGCGTGCCAGTTCGCTGGCTCGACGTCGACGACACCCTCGTGTGCCGGGCGGCCGCCATCAAGGCGCGAGGAGGGCTCGGCTACGCCGATGCCTTTGCCGCCGGAGCCGCGTCGGTGCTCGACTGCCCGGTTCTCACCGGAGACCCGGAGTTCCGGGTGGCCGAGGAGCTCGGGGTGACGGTCCGCTGGCTCGGGCGCCGGGCATAGCGCCGTCTGCCGGGTTGCTCACTACGCCAGCGCCAGCTCCGTGCGGATCTCCGCGGTCGGACTCGACTCACATGACCCCACCGGTTGGTGCTCACTGATCGAGCTCGAGCACATAGAGACCACCTCCCGAGCGTTCCGTCGCGTAGACGATTCCTTCTGCGTTGACGTAGACGTCGTTGACCTGCGCGGCACCGAGCGTCGACCCTGGCGGCGGCGGCGGCACGAACGACGCCACCTCCACCGGCTGGTAGGGGTTGCGAACGTCGAACGCCCGCACCCCGGCATTGAAGAAGGTGCCGAACACGATGTCCTCGCTACGCCACGACCAGTCGTGTGGCTCGTTCTCGTGCAGGTTGTGGGCACCGAAACGACCGCCTCGATGCGCGTAGTCTTCGAACGGGGGCATCGGTGCGCTGCTGACGATCAGGGGCGCCGACTCCACGCTCATGTCGGCGAACCACAGCAGCTTCGGGTGGTCAGCGCCCCCGTCGCGGACGCACTCGTCCGTGATGGCAAGGAGCTCGCGGCCGAGGAGCGGGAGTGCGGTGTGGGTGAACCCGGGCATCGGCGGGTGGTAGTCGAGGCGCGCCACCGGCACGGGTGCCGACTTGTCCGAGATGTCGAGGATCACGACGCCGGCGTCCAGGTAGCCTACGTAGGCGCGGTCCGGACGCTCCGGGTACACGTTGATGTTGTGCGAGCGAAACCCGGCATCGAAGACGGGGTGCCGCTCCGGCGGCGGTGCATCGTCTCCCTCCTGGGTGCCCGGCAGGTGCCAGGTGCCGACGACGGTGGGGTGGGTCGGCTCGAGAAGGTCCACGATCACCGGGAACTGGTCGTCTCGCGGATGGCCGGGGCACGATGTCGGCGTACCAGTGCTCAGATAGGCGAACCGCCCATCGACGAAACCGACCCAGTGCGTACCTCGTGACGACGGTCCCGAAAGGTCGAGGGTGGCGATCGATCGCGGCTCGTCCGGCCGCGTCAGATCGAACACCTCGATTCCCGCCGGCGTCAGGCCGGGCACCGCCACCTGGTAGGCGACGACCAGGAGGTCGCCGGCAACGGCCAGGGAATTCGAACGGACCTGCTGGTGCGGGAGACGTTCCTGGTGAACGACGCGGGGGGTGCGGGGGTCGGTTACGTCGACGACGCTGAAGTTGACCGGACCCCGCTCGTGGGCGATGTACAGATAGCTGCGGCCCTCGCGGCGAAGGAGCGCCGTGCCCTCGCCGCAGTTGCCCGTCCCGCAAAGGTCGTCGTGGCCGAGGAGCTGCAGATGATTGGCTTCCGGTTCGTCCATATCATGTCTCCCCCCCGGCAGGCGCCGGCCGCCACCACGCGCAACGGTAGTCGCTCCCCTACGGTCCGCCCGGCTTCATGTGCCGGTCGAGGAAGGCGATGACTCCATCGATCGCTTGTTCTTGGACCTGGTCGGGTCGGGTGACCCCATCGGATGCCGAAGGGAAGAGGTAGCCGTGCACCGGGTGGTCCCAGGAGACCCACTCGGGATCCTTGCCACTCTCTTCCAGCAACTCGTAGCTGAGACGGAAGATCCCCTGGAGATGGTCACCGTCCCGGCCCATCACGAGGATCGGCACGTCGATCGGCCCGATGCGCTCCCGGGCGAGCGGGAGATTCGTGCGCGCCCGCACCCACGCCGGGTCCTGCAGGGGCATCTCCTCGATCTTCCGCAGGCCGGTCTCTGCGTTGGTGGGTGCGACGTCGTCGAGCCTCAGGTCGAGGAACTCGTGGTTCGCCGGTTCGCTGGCGACGCCCGCCCGCAGGGCTCCCGGGCACCGGTACGCCAGCTTGAACAGTATCTCGCCGGCGTGGCTGACGCCGACGTGGCCGAGATTGCCTGCCTCCACCAGTGGGTGCCGACCGACGTGCTCGAGTATCGCGAGCTCATCCTCGAACTCGAGGGGCGCCCGGTTCATGACCTCCATGCCTTGACGCCCATCGACGCGAAGCGGTCCCCCGAGATTGAAGCCGAGGTCGACCTCCGTACGGTACCGCCCCCAGCCGCAGGCATAGCCGGCGGCGAGGAGACGTTCCATGACATATGGGCGAGTGCGCACCCACTCGCGCAGCCAGTCGATCCCTCCCCCGCCGTTGCCGTAGGCGAGGAAGACGAACGGGAACGTCCCCTCGTCGGCCGGAGTGCGCACGACATAGGGCACGTACAGACCGTCGCGCGACTCGGCCAGGTAGTACTTCGCAGGGCGGGTGGAGCCCTCGATGTGCTCCACGAGGACCGGTTCGTCGCTGCTCCACCCACCGGCCGTCATACCAGACCTCCGCAACGGCACCGCTCGACCGCCGGCGCGCGCTGATCGCTCACACGGGTGCCGGTTGGGCGAGGAGCGCCGGTCGTGCCAAGCCCTGGAACGCCGTGCGGTACGAGTCGATGATGCGGTCTTCGCGGTAGGCCAGGTCGTGGTGGCAGCAGAAGGCGGAGACGATAACCTGCGCCCGGGCCAGGTTCGGGCGGGGCATGGTCGGGAAGAGATGGTGCTCGATCTGGTAATTCAGGCCGCCGAACATCAAGGTGACCACCCGACCACCAGCCACGTTGCGAGCGGTCGCCACCTGCCGTCGGACGAAGCCGATCTCGGCGTCACCCGCCACGATCGGCATGCCCTTGTGGTTGGGCGCGAAGGTGCAGCCAAGGTAGAGGCCGAAGAGACCCTGCTGCACGGCGACGAACGCCAGCGCCTTCGTCGGTGACAGGACAAGGAAGACGGCGGCAACGAAGCCGGTCGCGTTCGCGAGCAGCAGCACCGCCTCGACCTTCGATCGGCGCCGCAGTACCGACTGGGCACCCGTCACCCGGAGCCCGAGTCCCTGGAGGAGCAGGACCGGGACGAACAGCCACTTCTCGAGCCGCGCCCGGCGCGCCTTTGCGAGGGAGCAGGGCCCGGACGTGGCAGTACCAGCGCTGAAGCCCACCAGGCCACCGCCGAGGTCGGGGTCCCGACCCACTTGGTTGGGGTAGGCGTGGTGCGCGTTGTGCTTGGGAACCCACCAGCCGAAGCTCACGCCCGTCAGGGCGTTGCCGGCCACCAGCCCCAGGAGACGATTGATCCTCCGGGAGCCGGTGACCTGCTGGTGACCGGCGTCGTGGCCGAGGAACACCACTTGGGTGAACAGCACCGACAGGACCGGCGCCACCACGAGGGTGACCCAGGAGTCGCCGACGGCCACGAACGCCGCCCACCCCAGCGCGAGGCCCAGGACGGTCAGGCTGACCTTGATCCCGTAGTAGCCGGGGCGCTTCTCCAGCAGCCCGGCCCTACGGACCTCATCGGCCAGCTCCCGATAGCCGTCGCCGACGAGCGAGGGCCCGAGCGCCGGGGTGGTCGCCGTCAGACAGCCCGGACGTTCTGGGCTTCTGGGCCCTTGCGTCCGGGAGCAACGTCGAACTCCACCCGTTGCCCCTCGTCGAGGCTCTTGTACCCCTCGCCCGCGATGTTGGAGTAGTGGACGAAGACGTCGTCCTCGCCGTCGGACAGGGAAATGAAGCCGAAGCCCTTCTCACTGTTGAAGAACTTGACGGTTCCGGTTGCCATGATTGCTCTTTCCTCTCTTGCCTTCTACTTGCTTGTTCTTTGCTTCACTTGGTCCTGCGAATTGTTGTCGACGCGAGTCCCGGCAGGGTGGATGGTCCCCGCTGTGGCCGCGGCCGGTGAGCTCAGCGCATGAGCTTGGCGAAGGGAGCACCACAGCGCGATGACTCGCCGACGGCGCCATAGGTCCGGCACCGCTCGTCGTCACACCACCCGATCACCAGACCGTCGCCGGGCAGTGCCTCATGGTGGCGGTCACACAGGTGCAGCTCGGGAAGGACGGCGATCAGGGCGAAGGACGGATCGTCCGGGTCCGGTCCGCGGTCGATCGTGCGACGCGGTGGCTCAAGGGTCACCGTCGCCGCGCCACCACACAGTGCGCAACGTGCTGTCGCCTTCGCCATGCGCTCGGTTGCCGGTTGGCTCCTACTGGAGGGAGGCACGTAGACGCTCCACCGCTGCCACCCGACGATCGACCTTCTCCGGCGCGGCGGCGTCGCGATCTCGAATTCGCACCTCGAGCTCGTCGAGGCGGCGCTCTTCATTGATGATGACCTGCTTGCGCCTCTCGTCGTCGAGAGCTCGCAAGGCGCGAATGAACGCCTCGTGGGCGTCGGTTGCGCGGTTCAGCTCGAGCTGCCGAGCGATGGCGGAGTACGAGGCGCCCCGTTCGCGCAGGTCCAGCGCCTCGCCGTCCACACTTCCGCTGGGCCGCTTGCGCCCCGGCCCCATCCGCTCGCGCGTCGGCGCTGAACGATCGCTGCTGGAGCGCTTCAGCTTGCTCGAAGTGCGCCTAGGCATACCGCACTCCGGTGACGAATCCGATGGTGCAACGCCGCACCGACCTCCGGCGCGCACTGTTGGCGCCAGCCGGCATCGGTGGCAGCCATGACGACTCAGGTGGGCGCACGGTGGGTGCTCTCGCTCTGCATTACGGACGGCCCTTCTGCCACGCATCCCGTGAACCGGCCACCCAGAACGAATCGTCGGACGCTCGATCTGCGTGAATCCGACCGAGCGTGGTCAGTGTACTGCCCCGGCGCCTTCGCCGCTGCTCGCGCGGGTCGGGCCGGCGCGATGCCCCACGAGGAGCCACCACTTGGCGGCAGGCGGCGGTCTGCCGATCCCAGGCGGCCGGCGGGGCGACTGTGATAATAGGAAGGCGGGTGCACTCGGCGACAAGGGCAGGCCGGCCTGCGCCGTCGGGCGCCGTGGTGCGCTCGCACGGGCGCCGTGGTGCGCTCGCACGGGCGCTGTGGTGCGCTCGCACGGGCACCGTGGTGCGCCCCAGCCGGATCGTCGGCCACGTTGTGACGGGAAGGATGGGCATCCGATGGCATTGGCCGGTCCTGAAGTTCGGACGCTCGAACTGACGGACGAGCACACCGACCTCGACCAGCCGTACCACGTCTTCCTCTGGAACGACCCGGTGACGCCCATGCCGGTCGTGGTCCTGATCCTGAAGAGGATCTTCCACTACGGCGAGGAGAAGGCCGCCAAGCTCATGCTGACCGCGCATGAGCGGGGGAAGGTCGTCGTCTGGACCGGGGCGAGGGACCGGGCCGTCGACTACTCGATCCAGCTCGGCACGGCAGGGCTCCATTCCACTGTGGCAAAGGACTCCTGACATGCCGGCGGCGGACGAGCCACCGGCGGTCGTGTACCCCATCCGCCGGCAGGACGGCGCGATCGTCGTCGAGCTCTCCGACCTCGCCCGGCAGTTTGTGCTCAGCACGGCTGAGCGCGTGCGGCGAAGCGTCGAGGACCCGGCCTCCGCCGGTTACGGGCGGCTCTACGCCCGGATCGACGAGAGCACCACGACCGACGATCCCCTGGTGACCCTCGAGCGGCAGACGGCCATCGACGATGTCTGCCGGGCCGTGGCGGGGACCGCTGGCGAAGCGCGGCTCAGCGACGGCGACGCCGAGGCCTGGCTGAAGATGCTCGGCATGGCCGTGGCACTCACCTCCGCCACTGCGGGCATACGCACCGACGAAGACCTCGAGATGGCGGGCAACGATCTGTCCCAGCTCCTCGACCTGCTGCGGTCCCTGCAGGTATGGCTGGCATTCAGCCTGGACCCGTCGATCGAGGACCTGGACGACTTCGAGGGCCGCTGGTCCGGCTGAGCTCTCGGCGACGCTCGGTGCCCAGCGTGTCGTCGGCATCGATCTCGTGGTGACCGGGATTGTTCGACTATCGAACAACCGCCCCTAGGCTCGTCGCCATGACCCGGGCCCCGCACACGACGAACGCCGCCCGGGGCACGGCCACCGGCATCGCCGACCAGGCGGCACCTGGTGTCACCGTCCAGGCGGCAGCCAGTATCGCCGACCAGGCGGTGGCCGTCGACGCCGTACGGGCTCTGGCGCGCGTCGCCCGGCTCCTCGAGCGGGCGTCCGGCGACCTCGGCCTTGCCCAGTACCGTGTCATCTCGGCGATCGCCGGGGGAGAGGACCGTGCCGCTCGGGTGGCCGAGCGCGTCGGGCTCGGACGACCAGCCGTGAGCGCGGCGGTGGAAGCGCTGTGCCGCAGCGGCCTGGTGCGACGCACTGAGGCGGCCAGCGACCAGCGCGCCATCGACCTCGCCGTCACCCCGGACGGGTGGTTGACCCTCGACCGGGTCGAGGCAGCGATGGTCCAGCTCCTCGCCGACCTGTGCGACCGGTGCAGTCGCAGCGGCATCGCAGCCATCGCGGGGGCCGGCACCAGCTCGTCCGTCCCGGGCGAGGCCCTCTCCGTCCTCGCGGCGCTCGGTCCGGCGATGGACGACCAGCTGGCCGAGCACCGGCAGCAGCGACGATCGGTGGGTCGATGACCGTCGACGGCCAGCGCGACGGCCAGCGCGACGGCGACGGCAAGGCGTCAGGAGGACGAAGCCAGCCGGGCTGGGTGCGTCGCCTGTGGGGCTTCATGCTCCGCCACCGGCGCAACGTGGTGCTCGCGGTGGCGGCGGCGATGGTCGGCGCCCTCTGCCAGACGGCCGTCCCTCTCGTCGCCCGGCAGATCATCGACGAGGTGGTCAGCCAGCACGTCGGTCCGCTGTGGCCGTGGCTGCTGCTCCTCGTCGGGCTGGCGGCGGTCACCTTCGGTGCTGCCCATGTCCGCCGGTACCGCGGTGGTCAGGTCGCCATCCAGGTCCAGTTCGACCTGCGCAACGCCATCCACGACCACCTCCAGGCGATGGACTTCGAGAGCCTGGCGCGCATGCCGACGGGCCAGCTGGTGGCTCGGGCCAATTCGGACTCGACGCTGGTCCAGGGCGTGCTCAACTTCTTCCCCATCATGAGCGGCAACGTCCTGCTCATGATCATGTCGCTCGGCGTGATGATCGCCCTCTCGCCCCTCCTGGCGGTGGTGAGCATCGTGATCGCCCCGAGCCTCATCGTCGTCTCGTACCGGATGCGGCGACGGATGTTCCCCGCCACCTGGGACGCCCAGCAGCGCGAGGGCGAGCTGGTCTCGATCGTGGACGAGGACCTGAACGGCGTCCGGGTGGTGAAGGCGTTCGGGCAGGAGCAGCGGGAGCTGAACCGGATCACCGAGTCGGCCAAGGTGCTCTACGGCTCCCAGATGCGGGCGGTCCGCCTCCAGTCCCGCTATCAACCACTGCTGGAGGCCGTTCCCACGCTGGGCCAGGTCGCCATCCTCGCCCTGGGTGGGTGGCTCGTTCTCCATCACCACATCACCTTGGGGACGTTCCTCGCCTTCTCGACCTACATCGTCGCCCTCATGGCCCCCGCCCGGCAGCTCGCCGGGATCCTGACCATCGGCCAGCAGGCCCGGGCCGGGCTGGAGCGCATCTTCCAGCTCCTCGACATGACCCCGGCCATCGCCGACCCGCCCGACGCCGTCGAGCTGGAGCGCCTCCGGGGTGACCTCACCTTCGAAGGGGTCCACTTCGCCTATCGCGACGGCCCGCCCGTGCTGCGGGACGTCGACCTCCGCATCCAGGCCGGCGAGCGGGTCGCCATCGTGGGGCCCAGCGGGAGCGGCAAGTCCACCCTGGCCATGCTGCTCTCCCGCTTCTACGACCCCCAAGGCGGCACGGTCAGGGTGGACGGCACCGACGTGCGGCAGGTCGCCCTGGCGACGCTCCGTGGACAGGTCGGCATCGTGTTCGAGGACAGCTTCCTCTTCTCCGACACCATCCGGTCCAACATCGCTTACGGCCGCCCGCACGCCACCGACGAGGAGGTCGAGGCTGCTGCCCGTGCCGCCCAGGCCCACGACTTCGTCGTCGAGCTCCCCCTCGGGTACGAAACGACCGTCGGCGAGCGCGGCCTCTCCCTCTCGGGGGGCCAGCGCCAGCGGATCGCCCTGGCTCGAGCCATCCTGGCGGACCCTCGGATCCTCGTGCTCGACGACGCCACCAGCGCCATCGACGCCCGGACGGAGGAAAGGATCCACGAGGCGCTGCGGGACGTCCTGGACCAGCGGACCACGATCCTGATCGCCCACCGACGGTCGACCCTCCACCTGGCCGACCGTGTCGTCGTGCTCGACCAGGGCCGCATCGTGGAACAGGGCAGCCACGAGGAACTGGTGGGGTCGAGCGCCCTCTACCGCGCCCTGCTGTCGGGGATCGAGGACGAGGACGCAGAGCGGATCGGCGACCAGATCGAGGTGCTCTCGTCCCTCCCGGTGGGCAGTGACGTCACCGAATCGGCCTGGTCCGGCACCGGGGCGGCGGCAGGCATCCGCCCGGCGGCGGCGCCACGAGCGGCGGCGGCGAACCTCGGCCCCGGGCTCGGCGGGGCGAGCGGCTGGCGGCTCAACCTGGCGCCGACGCCAGAGCTCCTCGCCCGGGTAGCCGCGCTGCCGTCGGTGCGGGACGCGGCGGCAGTGGACCTCGGCCGGGAATCCCGCCAGGACCGCACCTTCCGGCTCGCCACGC
>JBOGGF010000179.1:0-4645 GCA_050743965.1 Acidimicrobiales bacterium | reverse complement strand
CCGGCCAGCACCTCGGGCGGCTACCCGGCCACCATGGCCGCGTTCGCCGAGTCGGTCGAGGCCGGCACCGAGCCGAACCCGTCGGGCGTCGACGGGCTGCGCAGCGTGCAGCTCACCACCGCTATCGCCACCGCGGCGCAGAGCGGCGGGATCGTGCGCCTGTCCGGGTCGTGATCGCTCCCGGGGGGGTCCCGGCGGGTGCCGTCTCGGCACCAGGCCAGCCCACTGCAGCCATCGTCGGCGCGGAGGTCACCGCCCGACGAGAAGGGGGACACGGCCGATGACCGAGTTCATCGTGCAGTCGTTCAACGGCCTGACCCTTGCGGGCATCATCTTCCTCGTCTCCAGCGGCTTCACGTTGGTGTTCGGGGTCATGCGGGTCACCAACCTGGCCCACGGCGCCGTCTTCCTCCTGGGTGGCTACGTCGCCTACTCGGTGATCGGCGGCCATACCGGGAACTTCTTCTACGGGCTGGCCGCCGGCACCGCCGCCATGGCCGCTCTCGGCTTCGCGGTCGAACGACTGCTGCTCCCGTGGCTCCACCACGTCGAGATGGCGGAGCTGCTGGCCACCCTGGGGCTCGTCTACGTGATCGACGACGTCTCCCTCGCCATCTGGGGGGGCAACCCGCTCAACATCAACCTCCCCGGGGTCCTCGGGGAGTCGACCCGCCTCCCGATCGTCGGCGGCATCACCTACCCCAACAATCGCTTCTTCATCCTGGGAGTCGCCCTCGTGGTCGGCATCCTCCTCTTCATGCTGCTGCGCTTCACCCGCATCGGCGCCATCATCCGGGCCGGGGTGGACGACCGGGAGATGGTGAACGCGCTCGGGATCAACGTGCGCCGGGTCTTCACCGGGGTCTTCGTCCTCGGGGCGGCCCTGGCGGGGTTCGCCGGCGTCCTGGGGGTGCCGGTGCTCGGCCTCTACACCGGGGGCGACACCAACATCCTGCTCTTCGCCCTGGCGGTGGTCGTGGTCGGCGGCCTCGGCAGCTACGAGGGCGCCATCATCGGCAGCCTCATCATCGGGCTGATCGACACCTACGGGGTCGCCTACGTCCCGGCCGTCTCCTACACGATCCTGTTCATCCCGCTGGTCGTCATCCTGCTGGTGCGGCCCCAGGGGATCCTCGGAAGGGAGGCGCTGGCGTGAGCGCGACCGACGACCTGGGGACTCCCTCCACGAGCATCGCCCCCGGCATCGACGTGCTGACGGGGGACGGGACGCCGGCGAAGGCGCGGGCGACCCGTCTCTTCCTGGGCGAGCGGATGGTCGGCCCGATCGCCGGCGTGGCGTGCCTCGTCGTGATCGGCATCCTGCTCACCTCGGGCTCGTACCTGTCGACCATCTTCGAGGACATCCTCATCTTCGCCATCGCGGCCATGGGCATCGATTTCCTCGGCGGGTTCGGCGGGCTGATCACCCTGGGGCAGGCCGGCTTCCTCGGTGCCGGCGCCTACGGCGTGGCCATAGCCGAGGAGCACGGCTTCTCGGCCTGGGCCGCCGTCGGCATCTCCCTCGCGGTCGTGCTGGGGCTGGCCCTGGTGACCGGAGTCGTCGCCGTCCGGGTGAGCGGCATCACCTTCGTGATCGTCACGCTCGCCCTCGGGCAGATCTTCTGGGGCCTGACCTACCAGTGGACCAGCCTGACCGCGGGCGACAACGGGATCACCCTCTTGAGCTCCCCGTCCATCGGGCCGTGGAGCCTCTCGTCGACAATGACCTTGTGGGTCACGACCCTCGTCGTCTTCGTGATCGTGATGGGCCTGCTCCTTATCATGGTGCGCTCGCCCTTCGGCCTGTCCCTGCAGGGAATGAAGAACAACGAGCCCCGGCTGCGGGCGCTCGGCTACCGCACCGGCATCCAGCGCTACATCGGGTACGTGGTCGGCGCCTTCGCCGCCGGCATCGCCGGCGTCCTCTACATCTTCGCCAACCACCTCGTCAGCCCGGCCAACCTGACATTCAGCCAGGACGGCTTCCTGGTCCTCATGGTGATCATGGGTGGGCTGGGCACCATCTGGGGCCCGGTGATCGGCGCCGTGATCGTGGTGATGTTCCAGCAGGAGATCAGCACCTACATCGCCCGGTGGGAGACGCTGATGGGCGTCGTGTTCATCGCCGCCGTCATCTTCACCCCCGGCGGGTTTGCCGGGCTGCTGCGCAAGGGCCAGCTGGTGGTGCACCGGTTGTTCACCTCCATGGGCTCGGACCGCCGGCCTGCCCCGGCGCCGGCCGGCGGCGCCCCGAGCCCCGACGGGCGTGGCTCGGATGGGTCGCCGGGGGCCGCGACAGCGCCGGCGACCAGCGACAGCACGGGCGCGGGGAGGACCGGGCAATGAGCACCGCACCGCCCAGCGGGATGCCGGCCGGGGGCGAGCCGGCGACCGAGCTGACCGGGGGGCCGCCGCCCCTCGACGGCAGGGCCGCCGCGCTCGAGCTGGACCAGCTGACGTGCCGCTTCGGTGAGCTGACGGCCGTGGGCGACGTGTCGCTCACCGTCCCCGAGGGCAGCCGCTTCGGGATCCTCGGACCCAACGGCGCCGGCAAGACCACGCTGTTCAACCTGCTCTCCGGCGAGCTGCACCCGACGACCGGGTCGGTCGCCCTGTTCGGCAAGGACGTGAGCAAGCTGTCGCCGCCCCAGCGGGTGCGCCTCGGCATGGGCCGCACCTTCCAGGTGGTACGGGTGTTCAACGACCTGACGGTGCGCGAGAACCTCACCCTCGCCCTCACCGGCCTGCTCCGGTCCAAGCTGCAGCTGCTCCGGCCGTGGCGTACGTACGGCGCCATCCAGACGCGAGCCGAAGAGCTGGCCGCCGGCTTCGGTCTCGGCGACCGGCTGGCGCTGATCGCCGGAGAGCTCTCGCACGGCGAGCTGCGCGAGCTCGAGGTGCTCCTCGCCCTGGCGGCCGAGCCCAAGGTACTGCTCCTCGACGAGCCGGCCGCCGGCCTGTCGCCGGCCGAGCGGGTCGACATTCAGGCGCTGCTCACCCGGCTCCCGGCCGAGCTGACCATCGTGATGATCGAGCACGACATGCAGGTCCTGCGAGGTGTCGTCGACTGGGTGGCCGTGCTCGACCACGGTGAGCTCGTCACCCAGGGCCCGACGGCCGACGTCCAACGCCACCCGGCCGTGCGCGAGCTGTACCTGGGCAGTGCCGCCCACCAGGGCGCGGGCGAGCAGGGAGGTGCCACAGCATGATCGAGGTGGAGAACGTCCACACGTACCGAGGGATCAACTACGTCCTACAGGGCGTCGACATCACCATCCCCGACCAGCAGTGCACGGTGCTCCTCGGCCGCAACGGCATGGGCAAGACCACCCTGGTCGGGACGATCATGGGTCTGCTGCACCCCCGGAGGGGCAACGTGCAGCTCGACGGTCGCAACGTCGCCGGCCGGCCTTCCTACGAGGTCGCCCGCCGCGGCGTCGCCCTCGTCCCGCAGGGGCGGCACATCTTCACGTCGCTCTCGGTCGAGGAGAACCTGACCCTGGGGGCCCGCTCGCCGCTCGACGGGCACGCCGGAACGACCTGGAACCTCGACATGGTCTACGAGCTCTTCCCCAACCTGGGCGACCGGCGCCGCAACCGCGGCGGCCAGCTGTCGGGCGGCGAGCAGCAGATGCTGGCGATCGGCCGGGCCCTCATGACCAATCCGCGGCTGCTCCTGATGGACGAGCCTTCCGAGGGGCTGGCGCCGGTCATCGTCGAGCGGGTGGGCGAGATCGTGGCCCAGCTGCGGGGCGAGGGCCTCGGGATCTTCCTCGTCGAGCAGAACTACCAGCTGGCCGTGCGCTCGGCCGACACTGTCAACATCCTGGCCAGCGGCACCGTCGTATGGCGGGGCACGCCGGCGGACCTCAACGCCGCGCCCGACGTGCGCGAGACCCACCTCGGGGTCTGAGGCGATGACCGGGGCCGAAGCGGTCGTCGCCGTTCTCGAACAGGAGCAGGTGCCCTTCGTCGCCGGGATCCCCGGCAGCGGGGTCATGGACTACCTCGACGTCCTGTACCGCACCGGACGGCCGCGCTATGTCCTGGTCCGCCACGAGCAGGTCGCCGTCCACATGGCCCTCGGCTACGCCGAGCTGACGGCCCGGCCGGCCGTGGTGCTCGTATCGCGCTCGCCCGGCGCCTCCAACACGGTGATCGGGGTCCAGGCGGCCGCAGTCGAGGGCTCGCCCATGGTGCTGCTGAGCTCGCACGTCGCCTCGAAGGCCCGCGGCCTCGGCGCCTTCCAGGAGATCGACCTCGAGTCGGTGTTCCGGCCGATCACCAAGATGTCGGTGGAGGTGCGGGCGCCGACACGGGTGCCCGAGGTCATCCAGGAGGCGTTCCGGGTGGCGACCTCGGGCCGGCCCGGCCCGGTCCACGTCTCGATCCCGCTCGACTTCCCCACTACGGAGGTCGCGGCAGCGCTGGCACCACCGAGCGCCACCGTCCAGGGCCGGCTCTCCCCCAATCCGGCGGCGCTGGAACGGGCGGTCGAGCTGCTGGCGGCGGCCGAGCGCCCCGCCATCGTGGCCGGTGGCGGGGTGACGAAGGCCGGCGCCGCCGGGCGGGTCCTCGCCCTGGCCGAGCTGCTCGGGGCGGCGGTCGCCAACACGTGGGAGAAGAAGGCGGTGGTCGAGGACCA
>JBOGGF010000178.1:0-9731 GCA_050743965.1 Acidimicrobiales bacterium | reverse complement strand
CGGTGCCCGAGGCCCGCCCGGCACCGGTCGGGGGAACCGGCCGGGACGCCCCCGTGCTCCCGAGACCGGTGCGCCCGGCGTAGTGATCGGGTCCTCCGGCCGCGCGCGCGGGTCGCCGCCGGTGCCGCGAGCCTCGACCTCTCCACGGCTCCTGCGTCATCCCGAACTGGCCACCGCGTTCGCAAAGGCGGTTCGTTCGTGCTCGCGGCGCACCTCTGGATCACGCAGCTCGTCGGTCGCGATCTCCTCGGCGGTCCGGAGTCCCGGCAGCTTCACCACGGCAATCGCGAACCCTGCGTGGTGCCGCGGATCATTGATCCCAAGGAGCTCGCCGGCGCGCTGGCGCGTGTCCTACCCGGCGATGATGGCGACCGCCCGGCTGGCCTGGCCGAGGACAGCGAGGGAGCCGTCGAACGGGGCGCCGAAGCCGTAGACGCCGCCGCTCGCCGACACCATCCAGTAGCCGCCGGTCACCGGGTCGGCCGCCAGGCCGGTGACCGCCGCGCCGACGTCGAGGCCGCCGAGCGACCCCGAGAAGTGCGCGTCGCCGAAGGCGAAGATCCCGCCGTCGGCCGCCACCAGCCAGTAGCCGTGGCCGCCGGGCGCGGCCGCCATGCCGACCACCGGGGCGTCGAGGTGCTTGCCACCCATGGAGCCGTAGAAGGGCGCGTCGCGGGCGAGGACCCCGCCGTCGGCCGCCACCTCCCACGTGCCCCCTGACCTCTGGTCGGCGGCCGCGCCCACGACCGGCGCGGCGAGCGCCAGCGGGCCGGCGACGACCGTCGTCCCGAAGCCGGTCACGGCGCCGTCGGACAACGCCACCTCGTAGCCCGGGTCGGGGAGGTCGGCCACGGTGGGCGTAGTGGGCGTGGAGGGGGCGGTGACCGACACCGTCCACGGCGCGCTCGGCGCGCTCTGGCGGAAGACGCGGTCCCCCGAGTACCGGGCCGTCACCACGTCCGTGCCCGGGCTCGGCTCGTGCACGACGCAGGTGGCGGTCGCACCGTCGAACGCCGTGCTCCGGGCGGGGATGCAGGCGAGGGTCGCCGACGTGGCCGCGTCCGAGAAGGCGAGCGTGCCCCCCGCCCCGTCGTCGGTGGGCGGCACCACGGTTGCGGTGTAGGTGACGTCGCCCCCGACGTTCGCCGACGTCGTCGACCCCACCAGCTGCACCGACGTCGCCACGTCGTTTGTCTGCACCTCGAAGGCGCCGGCGTCGCAGGGGGCGGTCCGGGCGTCGCCGCGCTGGTCGGCGACGGTGCACGCTGCCAAGCCGGAGGGGAGGTCGAAGACCCCCGGGACGAGGCCGAACGCCGGGTCCGGGCCGACGGGAGTGGCCGGGGAGGTGAGCAGCGGCACCGTCGACGTCGGCCCGCCGTGGCCGCCCAGGGTCCCGAGGTAGGCGTCGACGGCCGTGGCGCCGTTGAGGCTGTGCTCGGCGGCGGCGAGCGAGCAGGTGGTGTCGTCGGCGATGTTGTCGCCGGCGTCGGTGACGGCCACGCCGGCGCACTCCCCGCCCGGCGGCGGCCCGCCCGGCGTGGCCAGCACGTCGGCCGCCAGGGTGGCCGTGCCGGCTGTGGTGACGTCGATCCCCGCACCGGTCGGCGCGGTGTTGCCGCTCACGGTCGACGCCTCGAGGTCCCACGTCCCCTGGGCGGCGAAGACCCCGCCGCCGGCGGCCGAGGCCGAGTTGCCGGCGAGGGTGGACCGCTGGACCGTCACCGTGCCCCCGGCGCTGTCGATCCCGCCGCCGTCGCTGGCGCGGTCGTCGACGACGGCGGAAGCCTGGACTGTCACCGCCGCCTCGCTCGCGTACAGCCCGCCACCGTATGTGGTGGCGCGGTTGCCGGCGACGGTGGTGGTGTCGAGGCTGACCCGGCCGGAGAGGGCGCCGATGCCCCCACCTTCCAGCGCGGCCGAGTTGTCCGAGACGGTGGTGGTGCCCACCGTCAGGCTGCCTGTTGTCTCGAAGAGCCCGCCGCCGAGTGTCGCCGTGTTGCCGCTCACGGTCGAGTGCGTCACGGTCACGCTGGCGCCGTCGACGCCGATCCCCCCACCGATCGCCCCCTGGTTGCCCGACACGGTCGAGCCGGTGATCGTGACGGTCGCGTCTCCCGCGGCGAAGAGGCCCGCGCCGCCGTCGCCCGCCGAGGTGTTGGCGGTGATGGTCGTGCCGCTGATCGTCACCGTGCCGCCGGATGCGGCGATGCCCGCCCCGGCGGCCAGGCCCACCGGCCCCGTCGACCCGCTCTGGGTGTTCCCCGTCACCGTGTCGTCGAGCATGGTGAGGGTGCCGCCCACCTCGGCGATCCCCCCACCGAGCACCGCGGTGTTGCCCGAGACGGTGTCGCCGACGAGCGCGAGGGCGCCCCCGGTGACGACGACGCCACCGCCACCGCTGCCGCTTGTGGTGTGGCCGCCGGTGATGGTGACGTCGCGCACCGTGACCGAGGCCCCGGTGGGCACGGTCAGGACCGGCGAGCTGCCACTCGCTGTCGTGCCTGTCAGGGTGACGCTCGTCCCGGGGACGGCGGCGACGGTGAGGCCGGTCTCGACCGGGAGAGTGACGTCGCCGCGGTAGACGCCGGGCTCGAGCACCACCGTGTCACCGCTCTGGGCTGTGCCCAGTGCGGTCGCCAGCGAGCACCGCGCCGGCGTCGAGCATGTGGTGCCGGCGCCAGTCGGCGAGGCGTAGAGGATGGTCGTCGCCGCCCCGGCCGGCGGCCCGAGCAAGCCGCCCGACAGCGCACCGAGGACCGCCGCGCCCAGCAGGGCCGGCCCCATCGCGGCGACCACCACCCCATCCCATCCCGCCCCACCCCTTCCCACCGCAGGGGGAACAGGTCTCGCGGACCCTGTCCCCCTGCCACCGAGCACCCGTCCCAATTCGCCGACCCCGTTATGTCTGGTAGGTGAACCGGTCGGCTGTCGACGTGGCCGAGGTGCCGCTCGCCGCCGTGACGGTGACGTCGACCACTGTGCCCGCTGTCCCGGCGGGGGCGGTGACGTCCAGCGAGCCGTCGGCCGGGTCGTAGTGCATCGAGCGGGCAGGGGTCGTGCCGAATGTGACCTTCTTCGTCGCCGCCAAGTCGGTCCCCTCGAGGACGACCGACGTCCCACCGAGCGCGGTGCCGTTCGTCGGTGCCACCGAGGTCACCGTCGGGGCGGGCACTGTTGTCGCCGTGTAGGTGTACTCGTCCTGGGCCCCGGTGGCAGAGAAGCCGCTCCCCGTCGTAACGATCACGTCGACCGTCGTGCCCGCCGCATTGGGTGGCGGCGTGGCCGTGAGCCATGTCGACGTCGTCCCGGTGGCGGCGTGGCGCTCGACGGTCGTCGCCGGGTGCCGGGCGCCGAATGTCACCGCCAGGGTCGAGGCGAGATTGTCCCCCCTGATGGTGACCGTGCCGCCGCCGGCGGCGGGGCCGCCGGTCGGGGTCACGCCGAGCACCTGCGGCGAGGTCGTGGCGGCGAAGGCTGTCGGCTGGGTGCGTGTCCCCGAGGTCATGCCGACAATCGGCTGGTCGGGGGGCTCGCCGCCCATCGAGCCGAGGAACGGCGCGGTGAAGGCGAAGATCCCACCGTCGCCAGCGACCTCCCAGTAGCCGCCCGTCTGCGGGTCGGCGGTCATCCCGACGATCGGCTGGTCAAGGGCCCTGCCGCTCATCGAGCCCTCGAAGGGGGCGGTGCCGAAGGCGAAGACCCCTCCGTCGGCGGCGACCTCGTAGTAGCCGCCCGTCGTGGCGTCGACGGCGATCCCCACGACCGGGGCATCGAGGGCCCTGCCGCTCATCGAACCGTCGAACGGGGCGGTGCCGAAGGCGAAGACCCCGCCGTCGGCGGCGACCTCGTAGTAGCCCTTGCCTGTGGGCAGGGCGGCCATCCCGACGATCGGCTCGTCGAGCGGCTTGCCGCCCATGGAGCCGTAGAAGGGGGCGGTGAAGGCGAAGGTCCCACCGTCGGCGGCCACCTCCCAGTAGCCACCCGTGGCGGGGTCCTGGGCCATCCCGACGATCGGCTCGTCGAACGGCTTGCCGCCCATGGCACCGTGCAAGGTCGTGGCGTAGTCGGAGACGCCGCCGTCGGCAGCGACGAGCGTGTAGGCCTGGGGGCCCGGCGCCGCCGGTGAGGTCGCCGTGGCGGTCGCGTCTGCGGCGGTCGCCGCGCCGGCCGTGCCGGAGAGGGCGAGGAGGGCGAAGGTCGCCGCGCCGCTCGCCAGCAGCGCCCCGGCTGCGTACCACGCGCCGGCGGCCCGTCGGGTCCGCCGCCGTCGCGTGACGCGTTCCCCAGCCGATGTGTAGCGGTGCACGATGCCCCTCCATTCCGTACCCGCGTCCTTGTACCCGCGACCCGAGGAGTGCGCGCCCCGATTGCAACCAATCGGGTGCGCACTCGCACCGTAAAGGATGCGCTTCCGCCGGTCAACCACGTCAGGAGCGACCGCACCCACTCGACATTTGGGCAGCGTGTGGACACCTCGCCGGTGCAGCCGATCGATGCTGACGTCCAGGGTCGGCCACGTCGGGGCGGCCGGCGGTGCCCGAAGGTGAGCCCGATCGAGGCTCGCCGCCGGCCCCCCATCGGCGACGAGCCGCAAGCTCGCACATCCGTTCACCGACGCGACGACGACGGCGAGCAGAGGACATCAATCCTCAGGTGCCGTCATCTACCACCTGCTCGAGCGGCTCCGCCAGACGAGAGCAGGTGAGGTCGAGATGCGCCTCGCCGACGTGATCGACCGGCTGCACGCTGAGGCCGTCAGCGACCTGGCCACCACCTGATCTCGGGCCGGCGACGCTGGCCATGTCGTCTGGGCCCGTGTTCGTGAGGGAGACGGTTCATCTGTCAGCTGCCGTGTGCAACACGTGGTCCGGCCCGGTCGTGTGGCCGACCGACCAGACAGCACAGATCCTCGACACTCCCCGGCCGGGCCAGGAAGTAGCCCTGGCCGTAGGAGACGCCGAGGTCCGTCAGGACCTGAAGCTCTTCCGCCGTCTCGATCCCCTCGGCGACCACGTGGGCGCCGGTCTCGGCGGCGAAGCCGGCCAGTGCCCCGACCAGCGCTCGGCGCACCGGGTCGAAGTCGATGCCGCTCGTCAGCTCCCGATCGAGCTTGATGATCTCAGGCGCCATCTGGACGACCAACGACAGACTGGCAAATCCGGTGCCCGTGTCGTCGATGGCCACTTTCGTCCCTAGCTTCCGGAGTGCCTGGCAGGCGTGCCGTAGCTTCGGGGAGACGTCCACGCCGACGTGCTCGGTGAGCTCCACGGTTACCCGATGCGGTGTCGACGCCTCGAGTCGCTCGAGCAGGGCGTCGGAGCCAAGCGCCTCAGGACCGACATTGACGGCGATACCCACGTTGTCCGGAAGACGGGGCAGGAGGGCCAGCGCACGCTCGATGGCCACGCGCTCGAGTTGGTCGCCAAGTCCGACCGCGGCCGCGTCGGCGAACCATCGGTCCGGGCCCTGCTCAGGTGGCCCGTCGAAGCGCGCCAGGGCTTCGGCGTCCACGACCCGACCTGAATCGAGGGCGAAGATCGGCTGGAGCACCATCTGCAATCCGTCACCGGCAAGCACTCTCTCGATGCGATTCCGGGCCACCGAGTGCCCCACCGCGCCAGGCCGGATCACGTTGGCGACGAACGCTGCCGCACGCGCTCGCGCCGCGGCGCCACCTGCGTCGCCCGCCGCCGGGTCGGCGAACGACCGGGCCCATGGTCGGGCGCCGCGAGGGATGAGGAGTTGCTCGGCTAGCGAACCGAGATCGAGGGCGGCGCCGATCACGCCGGAGATGAAGTCGGTGAGCCGCTCGAAGGTCGCCTCGTCGGCCAGCCCGAAGGCGTCCGGCTGGTTCGAGGTGACCACGAGCACCCCGATCGGCGTCCCTGTCCGGCGCCGCAGCGGCACGCAGATCATCGAGTCGACCGAGAGCGCCGCACAGATGGCGATGTCCACCCGGACGTCGTTGCCGGTGTACGGGCAGTGCTCGATGGATCCCCCCAGGAGGCACCTGCCCGCCAGCGATCCCTGAATGGGGACACGGGTTCCTACCTTGTCGCGCAACCGACCGGCTGCCGCCACGAACGAGAGGTAGCCCGGTTCGGCGCCGAGCTGGACCGCCGCCCCGTTGGCGGCGGGGACCATCACCAGCGATTCGACGAGCACGCGCTCCATGACGGTCGCCGGATCGCTCACCTCGGCAACGACCTCTCGCAGACCCATTTCGCACCTCGTCAGCTCGGTGGTCACACCCGCTCGCGTGAACCAGCCACCAACTGTCAAGCCGCCGATCTTATTATCGGACGCAGGTGCGCGATCCTTGCCTGGCGCATGCGGCATCCGAGATAGGTGCGTGGCGCAGGGCCGTTCCTCCTATGCCGTCGACTACATGACATATGCAATCAGACCAAAGTTGCATTGCCGGCTTCCATCAGAATATCTTTGGAGACGGCGCACCCCGGATGGGTGCGCGTCGGCGGACGTGCGCTCAGCCAAGGAGGGGCAGTGCCACGTCGCAGTGCCACAACAAGAGAAGCTGTGCCGTTGTCGACGCGCCGACCGTCCGTCGGGACGGGGCGCGTCGAGCGTCGGCCGGCGGTTGGCGTCGCCCGAGCCGATGAACCTGCGGGCAGTGATCGAGAGCTCAGTGCCAGCGGGAGGGCGTCCCGAGGGCGGGGCGCCCGGACCCGGCTCTCGATCGTCGAGGCGCTGAAAGAGCTCCTCTCACAAGACGCTTCGCGGCCGACCGCGCAGCAACTCGCAGACCGTGCCGGTGTCTCGGTGCGCCTTCTCTTCCATCACTACCGTGATGTGGAGGCGATCTACGAAGCGGCCTTCGAGTGCCTGAACCGTCGGTACTGGGATCGAGTCGTCGACATCGCTCCCGACCTGCTCGTCGGCGATCGGGTCCAAAGGACGGTCGAGGAACGGGCGCGTCTCTTCGAAGCCGTCGCCCCGCTCCGACGGGCTGCTAGCTCTGTCCCGTCTCGTCGCACTTCGATCGCCGACGCGGTGGCGGACGGGGATCGCCGATTGCGCGCATGCCTCGAGCGCACCTTCGGGCCCGAGCTCGCCTCGGCTGGGAAGGCGCGCCCCGGCCGCTTGCATGCCATGGAGCTGGTGACCTCATGCGAGGCATGGGACCGACTGCGTCGGGTGCAGGGCCTGTCGGCCCTCGCGGCGGGCCGGGTCATGGCGACGTGCCTCGAGGCGCTCATGATCTCCGATGGGCCGATCCAGCGATGAGCGGCGCCCCCGCGCTGACCGGCCCGCAGCGAGCCGCCGTCGTCCTGGCCCAGCTCGGTGACGAACGAGCCCACGCGGTCTTGGACCGGCTCTCCGAAGGCGACGTGGTGCGGCTCATGGCCGAGGTGGCCCAGCTCTCGAACCTCGACGCCGATGACGTCACGAAGGTCGTCGCCGCGTTCGGCGACGAGGTGCTCCTCGAGGGTGCGGTGCGCCAGGGCGGGATCGATACGGCACGGCGCTGGCTCTGCGAGCGGCTGGGCCCCGGTCGCGCCTCCGTGGTGCTTCCCCAGCTCGAGATGATGATGGCGCCCGAGCCCCTCGACTTCCTCGACCAGGTGGATCCCGCAGCGTTGGTCCGGTTTCTCGCCGACGAGCACCCCCAGACGGTCGCCGTCGTCGTCAGCAAGTTGCCCCGGGCAAGTGCCGCCCAGGTCCTCGACCACTTCGACAACGACCTGGCAACCGACGTCCTGCGTCGCTTGGCCACCATGACGACCGTCCCCCACGCCGTCATCCAGCAGGTCGCAGAACACCTCCGCGACCATCTCTCGATGCTGGGGATCGGCGGAACGAAGGTCGGAGGGGTCGCCTACGTGGCCAGCGTCCTTACCAACGTGGCCCACGGTGCCGACCAGGCGATCTTGGCCCGCATGGAGCGATCCGACCCGGAGCTCGCATTGGCCATCCGCAACGAAATGTTCCTTTACGACGACGTCCTCGCACTGGATGAAGCGACGCTTCAGGTGGTCTTGCGTTCAGCGACCCTCCGAGAGGTCGCGCTCGCCTTGAAGACCGCTACTCCCGAGGTTCTCGAGAAGTTCAGGCGCAACATGTCGGCTCGGGCGGCTGAGGACCTTGCCGAGGAGATCAACGGCCTGGGCCCGCAACGTAAGTCGGATATCGAGGCGGCCCAGTCCTCCCTCGTGCGCCTCGTCCTCGAGCTCACAGACGCCGACGTGATCAGTCTCGGCCGCGCCGACGACCAGCTGATCGCCTGAGGCGGCTCCGGCGATCAGCTGGTCTCGAGCTGGACGGCCGGCTTCTCAGGCTTGGCGGCCTCAGGCCGGATTCATCCCACGCTGGAGAGTCCAGGCCGCTGCGAGCGAAGCACACGCCCCGAGATCCAGACGTCGCCGACCGCGACGTCGACGGGCATCCCGCTGGCGAAGACCTCCACGACGCGGCGCGGCGGCGCCGAGGCGAGCGCGGAGCGAACCGGGAGGGGTACCCATCGGGCTGGACAGCTGGCCTCGATGACGACGCCGTCTGGGCCGGTGCTGGTGAGAAATACGGCCGGACATCAGGCCTACGGCCCACGTGAATACTGGCATGAATGGGGCTCGCTATGCAGCAGATTGCTGAGCAGACGATTCTGATCACCGGCGCCATCGGCGCATAGCTGGGTGCGACGATGTTGCCGTCGTTGGCATGGGTGCCGTCGACACCCATTGGCCCGATAAGGGGCCGATTGACAGCAGATTTGGGGGTCTTCCGGCATGAATGTGGGTGATCGCTCCGTTATGAGCAGGGGATTCTCCTTGTAGGAGAACGGCGCCCGGCGGTTGAGGCGGCGACGCTGATTGGTGGTCGTGTCGTCGACCTGCTCGAGGGTCGGTCGAGTCGACGGTCCTCGACGCCGAGCTCGCCACCGGCACGTCCTACCGGGCGTTCCGCTACGAGTGGGTGGCGACGCCGACCGAGCCGCCGGCGACGGCGCTCGAGCGCTCGAAGGGGCGGCTGACCCTGTACGCCAGCTGGAACGGCGCCACCGAGGTCGCGGCATGGGATGCCCTGGGCGGTGCGGACCCGACGCATCTCGAGCCAGTGGGCCACGCCGAGCGACGAGGCTTCGAGACGGCGGTGCCCGTCAGCGACGCACCGGCGTGGGTGGCCGCTCGCGCCCTCGACGCCTCGGGGGCGGTACTGGGCGCCTCGACGCCGGTCAAGGTCGGATAGGTCGCTCGCCCGACGCGCCGACGGCGACCGGGACCACGTACCGAGACGCTCAGACCTTGACGGTCTTGGATGTCCCAAGGACGTTCCCGTCGGCATCGAGCGCCTCCACCGCCATCATGGGCTGCGTGGTCGACACGGTGGTCGTGGTCTCGAAGCCGGTCCGGGCGACCCTCGCCACGCGCTCCAGCGAGTGGCTGGCCCGGCCAGCCAGGACTCGCCACGATGCGACCTCGGTGGCGCCGTTCCAACTCGCCGCCACCGAGACGCGGCCGTTGCCGGCCGGCTCGACGGCCATCGCCGGCCGGCCGGTGGGCCGGCCCGTCCATTCGAAGCGGTAGGCCCGGTAGGAGACGCCCCCGGAGGGGTACGACAGGTCGAAGAAGAGCCGCCCGTCGCGGGCGTACTCCGACGCGTAGGGCTGGGATCCCCAACCCACGAAGCGGTTGCCGTTCGACAGGGTCTGGACGCTCCCCTGGCTCGTCGTCAGGGTACGGGGGTCCGGGACGTACTCCTCGAGGAGGGTGACC
>JBOGGF010000177.1:0-11503 GCA_050743965.1 Acidimicrobiales bacterium | reverse complement strand
CAGCACGTCGACGACCCAGGGCAGGAAGAAGATTACGAACATCAGGTACTGGAACGCGGCGCGCCCGAGTGCGCGGGGATAGCCGATCGAGCCGCCCGTGTCCCGATCGGCGACCCGGGCACCGACGGCCATCATCCCTGGCGTCTGGCCGCGGGCCGAGCCGTAGAACAGGGTGCAGTAGACGAGCACGATCACGACCAGGACGAGGGCTGCAAGCCCCGAACCGTGGGTCGTGGCGATGTGGAGGCCGGTACGGGTGCGGGTGGTATGACCGGCGAGCCCTACCGCGTCCAGAGGGATGGAGACGGCGGAGGTGATCGCCCACACGATGATGAGGTCGATCAGGAAACCTCCGACACGAGCCATGTAACCGGCATACGCGGCTGGACCGCCGGGCGACGGCCCGTAGCCGCCCGGAGGCGGGTACCAGACGTAGCCAGGTGAGTACGGCGGTCGGCCACCCGGAGGCGGTGGCGGGGCCTGACCGTACCGGGGGGGAGGCGGTTGGACGGGATAAGGCGGGTACTGCGGCGCGGCAGGTGGCGCGGGAGGCGGCGCGGGCGGTAGCGGGTAGCCGGGCGGCGTCGATGACGCATGGTCGGGTTGACCGTGCTGCTCGGGAGGTTCGCCGGTTGAGCCCGCCATCTTGTCTCCTGGTAGGACGCCCTCCTAGGTCCAGCGGCGGTGGCCGGTGCCGTGGACCAGCCGCTCACTGTACGGCACGGGTGCCGCGGGGAGGTGGATGACGGGGATCGTCCGGATTCCCGCCGAGATCCTCAGAGGTAGGTACCCGGTCTGGGCGGCATCTCCTCTGCGTCCGCTCCTCGAGGTAGCCCCCGCTGCCGCATATGGTCGAGCTGGGCTCGAGCCGCCATCTGCTGGGCGACGAGGGTGGCCTGGATCCCGTGGAACAGGCCCTCGAGCCATCCGACGAGCTGGGCCTGGGCGACCCGAAGCTCCGCCTCGGAGGGGATCTCCTCGTCGAAGGGGAGCGCCATGCGGTCGAGCTCGGCCGAGAGGTCGGGCGAGAGGCCCGAGGAGAGCTCCCGGACGGACTGTTCGTAGATCTCCTTCAGCCGGGCGCGGCCGGCCTCGTCCATCGGCGCTTGGCGGACCTCGTCGAGCAGCTGCTTGACCATGGTGCCGATCCGCATCACCTTGGCCGGCTGCTGGATCGCCTCGTGGTGGTCGCCGTCGCCCTCGGCTTCCCCGGCCGGCGCGGGCATAGCCTCCCCCCGAGCCGGGATGACCTCGTCGGGTGCCACGGGTGTCTCGGTCATCATCCGATGATGCCAGAGCGTCAGCGGGGCTCGAACGCCACCAGCGGCACCAGCATCTCCGCCGCGGTGAGCGACCCATGCCGGCAGCGGAGGCGCTGCTCACCGGTGTCGGCCGGGTCCAGGAAGGCCGTGGCCGTGAACGGGGCGAGCACCACGTCGCCGAGGCGGTCGCGCACCTCGGGCACCGGCTCGCCCCCCAGCCAGCCCTCCTCGATGACATGCTCGAGGGTGCGCACCCACGCCACGTGGCCGAAGGCCGCGCCGGCGGCGGCGGCCACGTCCTCGGTCGCCCCCGGGCGGGCGTGCAGCCACCGGAACCGCCCCTCGCCCGACAGCAGCCGGACGCCGTCCATGACGTCGGCGCCGAGCACCTCCACCGACGGTCCGACGTCCACCTGGCCGTGGTCGGCCGTCACCACCAGGCAAGCCCCCGGTGGCAGTGCCTCGAGCACGTCGCCCACCAGCCGGTCGGCGGCTCGCAGCTCGGCGTCGTAGTGGTCGCCGAAGCCACGCGCGTGGGCCACCCGGTCGATGCCGTCGTAGTACGCGTACACGAGGGGTTCGCCCGCCTCGACCAGGCGCCGCACCTCGACCACCAGCCCCGAAGCCGTGTACCAGCCGTGCAGGTCGGCGCCGCCCAGGTGGGCGGCGGTGAATCCCGTCGGGCCGTACTCGGCCCGGGACACGACCGGCGTACGGACACCGTCGAAGGGGAAGGCGGGGAACCGCTGGAAGCGGCGCGCCGGCAGCGTCTGGCGAGCGTCGACGCCCCCCACCCGCCACGCCAGCACGTTGAGGACGCCGCCGCCGGCCACCACCCGGTAGCCCACGGTGCCGTGGACGGCCGGAGCCAACCCGGTCGAAAGGCTCGTGAGGGCGGTCGCCGTGGTGCTCGGGGCCACCGAAGTGATCGGCCCGCCGGTGGCCGACGCCAGCACCGGTGCGAAGGGCGACCGGTCGGCCAGCTGCTCCCAGCCCAGCCCGTCGAGCACGAGCACGACGATCTGGCGTGCCCCGTCCACCGGCGCCGGCACCCACGGGGCCGGCGCTGGCTCGCCGCCGTGGGCGTGTGCCAGCAGCGCGGGCATGACATTGGTCAGGCATGGACCGGCGAAGGCGGGCAGGACCGGTTCGGGCGTGACCTTGGGCGGGCGCACCTCGGTGCTCACGGCGCAACAGTAGGGGCTGACCGCGGCCGCTGGAACACCGTGCCAGGTACGATGGCGTGACGTGAAGGTCTCGACCCGTGGCGACTACGCGTGCCGCGCCCTGCTCTCGCTGGCGTTGCACACCTCCCAGACGACGTCGGTGCGCGACATCGCCGAGCGCACCGGGCTTCCCCAGCCCTACCTCGAGCAGATCCTGCTCGCCCTGAAGGGCGCTGGACTGGTGCGGTCCAAGCGCGGTGTCGGCGGCGGCTACGTGCTCGCCCGCGACCCGGCGGAGATCACCCTCGCCCAGATCGTGTCGGCCGTCGACGGTCCCATCGTGGCCGGCGACTTCGGCGAGCCCCACGCCAATGGCGCATGCGACCACGAGGGGCAGTGCGTGCTCCTGACGGTGTGGGCCGAGGTCGGCGAGACGATGCGCCGCTACCTGCAGTCCTTCACCTTGGACGACGTGGCCGCACGGGCCCAGGGCGGTCCGGTGGGGGTCATGCCGGCTCGTTCCAGCGAGCCACGACCGGCACCTCGCGTTCCCAGCCGAGCACGCTGAGCGATCCGGGCGCCAGGGCCAGCAGCCGCCCCACCGCCGGCGGCAGGCCGACCCAGCGTGCCGCCAGAACCCGCAGGACTTGGCCGTGGGCGAAGCACACCACGTCGCCCTCGGCCGCCCGAGCTCGCCGGAGGACCACGTCGGCGCGGCGGCCCACGTCGGCGGCCGACTCGCCACCCGGCACCCCGCCGGTCCACAGCGTCCACCCCGGACGGTGCTCCCGTATCTCGGGCGTCGTCAGGCCCTCGTAGGCCCCGTAGTCCCACTCCATCAGGTCGTCGACCCGCTCGGCCCCCTCGCCCAGGCCCGCCAGGCGGCAGGTCTCGGCCGCGCGGGTGAGCGGGCTGGTGAGCACGAGCGCGGGGTCCGGCACCTGGCGGGCCAGGCGGGAGGCGAGCGCCTCGGCCTGGGCGACCCCCACCGGCGCCAGCGGGACGTCGGTACGCCCGGTGTGGCGGCCGTCCAGGCTCCACTCGGTCTGCCCGTGCCGGATGAGCCACATGTGCACCGGGTACACGACAGCACCGCCGCCCGCACCGCCGCAAGCCGGACCACGGAATGTCATGGCCAGCATGGGCGTTGTATCCGTACGAACGGGTAGGGCTAGACGTGAACGGCGAGCGAGAGAGATTCGATGAGCACCATGAGCAAGACGACGACGACCGACAGCCTGGGGCTGTTGCTGCGGGACCTGGACCAGTTCCCCATGCCGGACCACGAGCAGCAGGTGGCCTTGGCGAAGCGCGTCACCGCCGGGGACGACGCGGCGCGCAAGCAAATGGTGGCGGCCAACCTCCGGCTCGTGGTCCACTGGGCCCGCCGGTACCAGGATCGCGGGGTGGACCTGGCCGACCTGGTCCAGGAGGGAACCTTCGGTCTCCTCCGGGCGGTGGAGAAGTTCGACTGGCAGCGGGGTTTCCGCTTCTCGACCTATGCCACGTGGTGGATCCGGCAGGCGCTGCAGCGGGCGGTGCAGCAGCACGGGCGCACCATCCGGATCCCCCTCGAGGTGGGTGAGCGGCTGCAACGCTTGGACGCCATCACGGCCGAGCTCGCCAGCCAGCTGGGTCGGCACCCGACCGCCGAGGAGATCGACAAGGCCACCGGCACGACCGTCGAGGAGCGCCGGCAGCTCGAAGACGTCGCCCGGGTGACGGCCAGCCTCGACCAACCGGCCGCCGTCGACTCCTCGACGTCCCTCGGCGAGCTGGTGGCCCCCGACCCGGACGACTGGGCCGAGCGTGTCGACCAGGAGCTGATCCTCCAGCGGGTCCGCGACGCCATCGACCAGCTGCCCGACCTCCAGCGCGACGTGCTGCGCCTGCGGTTCGGGTTCGGCGGCGACTCCCCCGCCTCACTGCAGACGACGGCGGAGCGCCTGGGCGTGGGCGTGCGCCGGGTGCGCCGGGCCGAGGAGGAGGCGCTGGCCACCCTGTCGGCCGACGACGCCGTCTTCGGCGCCCGCGAGGCCGACGCCGCCTAGCCCGGCGGGTTGGCGGCCGGCAGCGGATCGCCCGGCGGCAGCGGCGGCAACCGGGCCCCGCCGCCCACCAACGTCGTCAGCTCTTCCGGCAGCGGCGACGACCACGTGCACCGCTCGCCGGTCCGCGGATGGTCGAGCGACAGCGCCGCCGCATGGAGGAAGAGGCGGTCCAGCCCCGGGACCGCCCCGCCCCCGTACCGGTCGTCGCCCACCACCGGGTGGCCGATGGCCGACAGGTGGACCCGGATCTGGTGGGTCCGCCCGGTCGCCAGGCTGACGGCGAGGAAGGTGCACGCCACCGGTAGGTCGTAGCGGCCCAACACCCAGTAGGTGGTGCGGGCCGGGCGGCCATGCTCGGCCACGGCCATCCGGGTCGGGGTGCGGGCGGAGCGGCCGATCGGAGCGTCGACCTCCCCACGGTCCTCCTCGACGTGGCCGCTCACAAGGGCCAGGTAGCGCCGCCCGGCGGTGTGGGCCGCGAGCTGAGCGGCGAGCGAACGGTGGGCCGCGGCGGTGCGGGCCACCACCAGCAGGCCGGACGTGCCCCGGTCGAGCCGGTGCACGATCCCCGGCCGCATCGGGTCGCCGACCTCGGCCAGCTCGGGGAACCGGGCGAGCAGGCCCGACACCAGGGTGTCGTGCTCGTGGCCGGCACCGGGGTGGACCACGAGCCCGGCCGGTTTGTCCACCACCACCAGTTCCTCGTCCTCGTGCACCACGACCACCTCGATGGCCGGGTCCGCCGTGGGCAGGGGGTCGGCGGGGGCCGGGACGTCGAACGACAGGTCTGAGCCCTCCACGAGCGGGGCGCTGCGGGAGGCCACGGCGACGCCGTCGACCCGGACCCGGCCGGCCGCCACCAGCTCCGCCGCCGCCGCCCGGGACATCCCGGTGACCATGGCGACGGCCCGGTCGACGCGCACGCCCTCCAGCGTGCCCGGCACCCTCACCGGGCCGGCGCCTCCGGGCCGCCCGCCGGGGTGGTGGTCGGCAATGCCTCCGGGCCGCCCGCCGGCACCTCCGGTCCGCGCAGGTAGAGGAGGGCGACGAGCACCACCCCCACCGTGATGCACGAGTCGGCCACGTTGAACGTGGGCCAGTGGGACAGCGTGATGAAGTCCACCACCCGGCCGTGGCTGACCCGGTCGACGAGATTGCCCACAGCACCGCCCAGGACCAGGCCGGCCGCCACCGCCACGGGGAGACTCCACGCCCGCCAAGCCAGCCAGCCGACGGCGACTGCCAGGAGCCCGGCGATCGCGATGAGGGCCGTGCCGTCGCCGGTGAAGAGGCTGAAGGCCGAGCCCGTATTGTACTGCAGCGCCAGGCCCAGTGGGCCCAGCAGGTGCACCGGGCGATGGAGGTCGTCGAGCGCCAAGGACTTCGTCACCTGGTCGGCCGCCACCACCGCGGCGGCCGCCACCACCGCGACGACGAGTCGGGCTCGCCGGCTCGGCCGGCTCAGCGCCGCGACAACCCTCCGCTCTTGCACGCCACGCACAGGCGCGCGAACGGTAGTGCGCGCAGGCGCGGCTTGGGGATCGCCTGGTGGCAGCGCTCGCAGGCGCCGTACGTGCCGTCGTCCACGCGAGCGAGGGCGTCGTCGATCTCCTCCACCGCCGCCAGCGCCTGGGCCGAGAGGGCGAGGTCGCGTTCGCGGTCGACCGTCACCGTCCCACCCTCGCCGGACTCCTCGTCGAACTGCACGTCCCCCGGCTCCCGCTCTTGGGCCAGGGAGTCCGCCTCGGCCTTCAGGTCCGAGGCCTGGGTCTCGTAGATGGCCCGCTCGGCGGCGAGCAGCTGGCGCTGATCGCCGAGGAACTTCTCGTCGTCGGCGTACGGCCCGCCGGGCTTCGTCTTGAGGGCCGCGGGCTTCTTGGTCGCCACTGCGCTCTTCACCGCCTTCTTGGTCGGGGCCTTGGCTGCGGCCGTGGGCGTGGCCGTTCCGGCGACCCTACCCACCCGGGCGGCCTTCACCACCGATCCGGCCTTCGCCTCGGGCAGGGCCTTGGCCGTGGCCGGGCGCGACGCGACGGCCTTCTTGGCGGTTGGCGACATGTCGTCCCTCCTCACCGGCTGGGGCAGTCCCCGACGCCAGGAGCGGGTGACGATAGCCGAACGCTAGGCCGGCGGCAACCTAGCTGGCAGCGGCCCGGCGACCCTCGTCAGAGGTCCCGTTGGTCCCACTGGTCCCGTTGGTGCTGCCCGGCTCGGACGTGCGGGGACGCACCGACGTGAGCCCGCTCGCCGGCTGGACGTTCTCGTCCAGCCACTTCAGCATCTCGCCGATCGACGAGCGGAGCCGGTTGCGCTCGGTCTCGAGGTGGCGAGCCATCTTCTCCACGTCGGCCGAGAGCTGCGTCCGCATGCCCTCGAGACGGGTGACGTCCTCGCGCAGCCGGTGCTCGGCCTCGGTGGCCATCTGGCGGGAACGCTCCTCGGCCTGGCCGAGGATCGTCCGGGCCCGCTCCTCGGCCTTGGCCACCACGTCGTGCGCCTCGGTCTCGCTGTCCCGCTTCACCTGGTCGACGAACTTCTGCGCCAGCACCAGGGTCCGCTGGAGGGTGTCGTCGGACATCGGCGCCTCGATCGCCGGCACCGCCACGGTGGTCGACGGGATCTCTGTGCCGGTCTGCCGCAGCTCCTCCTCGAGCTGGGCGGTGCGGGTCTGCGACTGGCGCACCCGGTCGTTGGCCTGGCGCAGCTGCTCCTGCACCGACTCGGCCTCCACGGCCGCCTTCTCCAGGTACTCGTCGACCTCGTCGACGTTGTAGCCCTTCAGGCCGAGCCGGAACTCCACCGTGCGCAGGGTGTCCAGGAGGGACTGGGAGGACTGGGTGGGCTGCGGGTTGTCCATGGCTCGCGAGTGTACTCCCGGTGCCCGGGCTGTCTCGGGGATGCTCAGCCGCGCAGCAGTGGGACGACGATCACCTGGGCGACGATGACGACGATGATGATCGACAGGTCGATCCCCATGCCGCCGGCCCGGATCGGGGGGAGCACCCGGCGGATGGGCCGCAGCACCGGTTCGGTCACCACGTCGAGCAGCCGCATCAGCCGGAACGCCAGCGACCCGGGCCGGGCCGGGACCCAGCTCAGCAACGCCCGGCCGATCAGGACGAAGACGTACGCCTCGACGATGTAAGCGAGGATGGCCACGATCTAGGCGCGCCCGTACCCTCGCTCCTGCAGCCGCTGGCGCTCCTCTTCGGAGACCTTGACGTTGGTCGGCGTGAGGAGGAAGACCTCGTCGGCCACCTTCTCCATCTCGCCGCTCAAGGCGTACGTCACACCGCTACAGAAGTCGATCATCCGTCGCTGGAGATCGCGCTCGGCGACCTGGAGGTTGACGATGACCGGCCGGCTCGACTTGAGGCAGTCGGCGATCTCCTTGGCATCGCCGAACCGCGTCGGCGCCACGACCTGGACCCGCGCTGCGTCCCCGGGGCTCATCGGTCGCACCACCGGCCCGGTGGGCCGGAAGCCGGACGGTGCCGTTGCCTGCACCCCTCCCGCCGCCGGCTCGCGGGCCTCGCGCACCTCTCGCATCTCGCGGGGGAGCGTCCGGATACGCCCGACGGGTGCCGTGCGTTCCTCCACATCCTCGGGCTCCGCAGCCGGCGTCGCCGTGCGCGGAGTTGCGGGGGCGAAGCTGCGCGGGCTCTCGTAGTCGTCGTACTCGTCGTACTCGTCATCGAGCAGTCCGAGGTAGACCATGGTCTTCTTCAGGAACGTGGCCATCGCATGTCTCCTGGTTCACAGCGTAGTGCGTCGGCCGCCGCGTGGGCGGACCCCCCGGGCGCCGAACAGGGCCCGCCCGACCCGGACCATCGTCGACCCCTCCGCCACGGCGTCCTCCAGGTCGCCGCTCATCCCCATGGAGCGCTCGGGCAGCCCGAGGCGGTCCGCCAGGTCCCGCACGGTGCGGAAGGCCGGCCGGGCCCCGCCCGGGCCCGGCGGCGCCACGGTCATCAGGCCTCGGACGTCCAGCCCGAGGGAGCCGAGATCGGTCACCAGGGCAGGAACAGCGTCGGGGGAACAGCCGTTGCGGCCCTTCCGGCCGGTCAGGTCGACCTCGACCAGGACACCCGCCCCCGGGCGCCGCCGGGCGATGGCCTCACCCTCCACCGCCCGGGCCACGCTCTGCCAGCAGTCGACCACCGGCGCGAGCGCCGGCACCTTGTTGCGCTGCACCGCCCCGAGGAAGTGCCACCGCGGTGCCGGGACGGTGTCCCACCCGACGGCCTTGGCCAGCAGCTCCTGGGCGTAGTTCTCCCCCACGTCGAGGAGGCCGGCCGCCACCGTGGCGCGCGCCACGTCCGGGCCGAAGCCCTTGGTGACGGCCACGACACGCACGGTCCCCGGGTCGCCCCCGGCGGCAGCGATCCGCGCTCGGACGGCCGCCGCGGCGGCGGCCACCGCGTCGGCGTCGGCTTTCAGCGGAGGAACGACGGGACGTCGAAGTCGTCGTCGCCGCCGGGGTCGTCCGACCCGTTGTTGGCGTCGGCGAAGATGTCGACCGGCTCCACCGCATCGGCGCCGATCACCTTGCTCGCCGACGTCACCGGGTTGGGACCGGTCGGCCGCAGGGGGGCGTCGGGCGGGCGCCCGGAGTCCTCCCATCGCTCGAAGCCGGCGGCGATGACCGTGACCCGCACCTCGTCCTCCATGGCGTCGTCGATGACGGCGCCGAAGATGATGTTGGCATCGGGATGGGCCACGGAGTGGATGATCTCGGCCGCCTCGTTGACCTCGAAGAGCCCGAGATCGCTCCCGCTGGCGATGTTCAGCAGGATGCCGCGGGCGCCCTCGATCGACGCCTCGAGCAGCGGGCTGGTGATGGCGGCCCGGGCCGCGTTGACGGCCCGTCCGTCGCCGCTGGCGCTGCCGATCCCCATGATCGCCGTACCGGCGTTCGTCATGACCATCTTCACGTCGGCGAAGTCGGTGTTGATCAGGCCGGGCCCGGTGATGAGGTCGGTGATGCCCCTCACGCCCTGGAGGAGCACCTCGTCGGCCATCTTGAACGCGTTCACCATCGAGGTCTTCTCGGTCGAGACGGTGAGCAGGCGGTCGTTGGGGATGACGATGAGGGTGTCGACCTTCTCCTTCAGGACCTGGATGCCCTTCTCGGCCTGCATCGCCCGCGTCCGGCCCTCGAAGGTGAACGGGCGGGTGACCACGCCGATGGTGACCGCCCCGAGGGACTTTGCGATCTCGGCGACGACGGGGGCACCACCGGTGCCCGTGCCGCCGCCCTTTCCGGCGGTGATGAACACCATGTCCGAACCGGCCAGCGCCTCTTCGATCTCGCCGCGGTGCTCCTCGGCGGCCTGGCGTCCGATCTCGGGGTCGCTGCCGGCCCCCAGGCCCCGCGTCAGCGTGCGGCCGATGTCGAGCTTGAGGTCGGCATCGCTCATGAGCAGCGCCTGGGCGTCGGTGTTGGCGGCGATGAACTCGACGTTGCGGAGCCCGGCCTCGATCATGCGGTTGACGGCGTTGACCCCGCCGCCGCCGACGCCGACCACCTTGATGACCGCGAGGTAGCTGGATTGTGGCGAGACGGTCATGAGGTCCTGGACTGGTGGCGAGGTCTCCGGCTTCGTGACATGCGCTCGCACCCCCTCGTAGGGGGGCCAGGATAGTTCACCCACCGCCAAATCGGCGCGATCTCGACCTCAGACCCTGGATGCACGCCCGCCAAGTCGGTCCGATCACGCTACGGGGGCACCGCTCCCGGGTCGAGATCGCGTGCGCATCCCGGCCGCCCGGGGCCAGCTGTTCGCCGATCACGAGGTCTGCTGCGCCACGACCGGCGACCCGGGCACCGAGACGTCGATCACCGAGCCGGGGGCCGGGGCCGCGCCGGCCAGCACCGACGCGATGTCCTCGAACTTGGCGGGCAGCTGGGTCGGGGCGCCGAAGACCACGCCGACCCCTCCGGCCAGCGCGAGGTCGACCCCGCCGCCGGGCGACGGCGCGACCGCGTCCACCGAGGAGCCAAAGGCCACCGGGAGCCGCGCCGCCACCGTGAGCACCGGGCGCAGCGCGGAGAGCGTCGAGCCCAAGGTGGCCTTGGTGGTCACCCCGACCAGGTGCACGAGACCACTCGGTCGAACGGCCACGATCGCCAGCACCCGTCCGGTCCGGTCCAGCTCCGCCCAGCCCGAGGTGCCATGGAGCGCTGCGACGGCGGTGCGCTCGGTCAGCTCCACCACCGCCCCGTCGGGCCAGTCGAGTTTGACGCGGGCGGTCGCCACCCAGGGCAGCGCCTCCACCGCCCGGGCCGCCGCAGCGCCGTTCACGTCGATCAAGGGCGGGTGCCCGGCGAGCCCGGCCGCCCTCAGCACCGCGCTCGACGAGGTGTGCCGGTTGCCGGTCACCACCAACGACGTCGCCGAGAACAGGCGCGAGTGCAACAGCGGCCACGCGCCGGCACCCAGCAGGCTCACCACAACGAGCGCGCCGATCATCAGGCTCCGCCGGCGGGAGTGCCGCCGTCGGACGGTCCGGCGCCGCTCGTCGATGCGCGAGTCGACGACGATCCGACGCCCCGGGGCCGGCCGCGGTCTGTGGGCCCCGACGTTGCGCCCCGGGCGCGTCCGGGTCGTGATGGTCATGCCGGCACCTCGCTCTCCTCTTCGCTGAAGCCCACCAGGCGCACCTCGGTCGCAAGACCGATGCCCGAGCGGTCGGCGACGACACGCCGCACATGGCGGATCAGTTGCCACACGTCATCGGCCGAGCCGTCGTCGTCGGCCTGGATGAAGTTGGCGTGCTTCGCCGAGACGCTGGCGCTGCCGATCCGAAAGCCCTTGAGGCCGGCCGCCTCCACCAGGGCACCGGCCGAGGCACCGGGCGGGTTGGTGAACACCGATCCGGCGTTCGAGCCCCCGGGCTGGTGCTCCCGGCGCCACCGCACGATGGCCGAGATCTCCGCCCGACCCTCCTCGGGCGGCCCCGCCGTCGCGGCGAACTCGGCCCACAGCACGACCTCGGCGTCGGTGATCGACGACCCCCGGTA
>JBOGGF010000176.1:0-6012 GCA_050743965.1 Acidimicrobiales bacterium | reverse complement strand
CCACCGGACCCCCCGTCGGTCCGGCCACCAGAAGACCGTGGGCCGGGGGGCTGGTCGCGATCGCCCTCGTGCTGGCGGTGGCCGGCGCGGCCGCCCTCGCGCCCGACGGCGGGCCACCGATCGGTCGGCTCTCGGTGGCGGCGGTGCAGGGCGGCGGCCGCCGGGGCGTGTCGAAGGCACAGGTGCGGCCGGCGGCGGTGTTCGCCGCCCAGATCGACGCGACCCACCGGATGACCCGTCGGCACGGAGGCCGGGCGCCCGCCCTCGTGCTGTGGCCCGAGGACGTCGTCTCGGTCGACGGGCGGTTGGCTGGGACGCCAGAGGCGGCGATGCTGTCGTCCCTCGCCCGGCGGCTCCGGACCACCGTCGTGGCGGGGGTCACGGTCACCGTCCCCGACCTACGCTTCCTCAACGAGGCGGTGGCGTGGGGACCGGCGGGCCACGTGGCGGGCGCCTACGAGAAGGTCCACCGGGTGCCGTTCGGCGAGTACATCCCCGATCGCCCCTTCTTCGCCCACTTCGCCAACCTCTCGGCCGTGCCGCGCGACGCCGTGCCGGGCCATGGCTCCGGCCTGCTACCGACGCCGGCCGCCCCGCTCGGAGTGATGGTGTCCTACGAGGTCTTCTTCGCCGGCCGGGGCCGTTCAGCGGTGCGGGCCGGTGCCCACCTGCTCGTCGTCCCCACCAACACGTCGTCGTACACCACGTCGCAGGTGCCGTCCCAGGAGGTGGCTGCCGACCGGGTGCAGGCGGTCGAGGAGGGCCGAGACCTGGTGCAGGCTGCCCCGACCGGGTACTCGACGGTGGTGCGGTCCGACGGCACCGTGGCGCATCGCAGCGGGCTCGGCGACCGGCAGGTGCTCCTGGCGACTGTCGCCCTGCGCGCGGGCCCCACCCCCTACGAACGGTGGGGCGACCCGCCCGTGCTCGCCCTCTGCGTCCTCCTGCTCGCCAGCGGGATCCTCGGGGCGCGGGCCGCTCGGGGACGGGCCCACGGCCGCAGGCCGAACCGCGGCCGCGGCCGCGCTCAGCGCTCGTAGTAACCCGAGTGGATGTAGACGCAGGGCACGCCTTCGCCGACGAACATGGCGTGGTTCGACGGGTCGTCCTCGAGCGCCAGCCGTAGGTCGAGGCCGTGATCGCGCAGGTCGGCCACGGTCGCCCGCTTGAACACGCTGACCTGTGAGTAGTCCCCCCGGTCGCGCATCACCAGCAGGTCCCACCGCAGGCCGTACCGCTCGAGCCACGCCAACGTCTGGGGCCGGACCCGCAGGGGCCGGCCCGTGAGCAGCACCACCACCAGGTCGGGGTCGAGCAGCTCGAGGAGCCGGGCCACCTCCTCGATCACCGGGTCGTCGCCACACGCCTCGAAGAACGCCGCCCAGTCCCGCCGTCCCCGCTCGATGAAGTGCTGGCGGCTGGTGGCGTCCGACAGCACACCGTCGATGTCGAAGACGACCGCCGGTCCCGGCGCGACAGGCTCGGCGCGCCAATGCCAGTTGGGGCGTGGCGGTGCCGGGTCCCGTCCCGTGCTCCTGGCCCGCATCGCTCCTCCCCGTCTGCCCGGTCTGTCCATCCGGCCCGGCGGCCGCCCGCCAGCGTGCCACGGCGGCGGCGGCCGGCGCCTGCCGACGTTGGCCTCGGTTTGAGCGGCGGCTGAGGGCGCTGACGCGTCGCCGCCGGCCCCACATGGCACGATGACGCCAATGCCCGCGCCCGCCGGACGGTTGCCCACGCCGCCCACGCCGCCCGGGCCGCCGGGCTTGACGGTGGTCGACGTGCCCCTGGGCCGCCGGGTGGCCGTCCTGGGCGACCTGCTGCTCCCGCCGGCCGCCACCCCCTCGTCGACCGCCCTCGCCGCCGACGTGGCCCACACTCTCGACCGGTGGGAGGGACCGGGCACCGCCGTCGTCTGCGGGAACCTCTTCGCCGGCCACTGCGGCCGCACCCCGCTCACCGCCGACGAGGTCCGCCGGACCCTCGAGGACCATCGCGAGCTCGCCGGCGCGGTCGAACGGTTCACCGCCGGCGCCGACCGACGGTTCCTCGTCCTCCCCGGCTGGCGGGATGGCGAGGTGGCGTCCGAGCCCGCCGTCGTCACCCAGCTGTACCGCCTCGGGGTCGAGGTCACCGGCGCCGTCGAGCTCCGCCTGTGCGCCGCCCCGGCGAGCGGCACGTGCACGTCCGGCCCGGCCCGGCGCCCGCCCCCGCCGCCGGCATCGACCGGCCCTGGCTGTCGGGCATGGAGCGGCTGGAGGAACCGGCCGACGCGGGACGGTTCGTGACGTCCCGCGTCCTGTACCGCAAGCTCGGGCGGCTGCTGTGGGCGCCACCGCTCCTCGCCGTGCTGGCGGCCCTCGCCGTCCACCTCACGCCGGTGTTCCGCTCGGTGTCCACGCTGGTTCGCCACTCCCCCGGCCCGCGGCACGCCCTCGCCCAGGCCTACGTCGCCTCGTGGCCGGGGAGGGCCCTGTTCACCCTGGCGGTGGTGGCCGTGCTGGAGCTGGCGCTGGCCGGGCTGGTGGCCGTGGTGTCCCGCCGGTACTGGGAGGCACACGGTGCCGGCGACGGGCTGGCGCTCGAACAGGCCGAAACCCTCGACGAAGCCCGAGCCCTGGTGGCCGACGGCGGCGCCGGGTTGATCGTCGGCGGGTCGCTGCGGGCGGAGCTGGCCCATCTCGATCCGGGGTTCTTCGCCGCCCCGGGGGGCACCACGGAGCTCGTGCGGGAGCACCGCGGGCGCTTCGGGCTCCCGCCCGTCTTCCTCCACCACCGTCAGGCGGCGTGGGTCGAGCTGGAGACCGGTGCGGACCTGCACGTCCGCCTGCTGGTCGCCGATGCCGACCTGCCGACGTCGACGGCGATCGAGCGCCTGGCCACCGGCTACCCGGTGGTGAAGGGGCACCGGCCGGTCACCGACCTGCGGCCGGCGATGGTGGCGTCCTGGCCACGTGGCGCGACGTGGCCGCCTGCGCCCGACGTCGCCGCCCGGCAGGTCCGCGCCCGCCGCGTCCGGCGCCTGGCGGCCGGCGCGATCTTCCTCGCCGGGCTCGTCGACCTGCTCGAAGCGGTCAACCGACCGGCCGCCGACCACCTCTACCTCTTGCGCCAGGTCTTCCCGCTCGGGGTGGTCGAGACGGCAGGCGCCCTGGTGGCGCTGGCGGGGATCGGCCTGACCATGCTCGCCCGCGGCGTCCGGCGGGGACAGCGCCGCTCGTGGCGCGTCTCGGTGGTGGTCCTCGCCGTGACCCTGGCCCTGCACGCCGTCCACGGGGCCACCACCAGCGGGGTCGTGGTGACGGGGCTGGTGCTGGCACTGCTGGTGACCGAGCGGGACCTCTTCGCCGCTGCCGCCGACCGACGGTCGTTGCGGTCGGCCCTGCTCACCCTGGTGGCCGGTGCCGTGGTGGCGGTCGGGGCCGCCACCGGGGCCGTCGAGGTCACCGGCCGCCTCCACCACCACGTCCTGCCCGGATGGGGCATCGTCGTCGTCGGCCTCACCGAACGGCTGGCGGGCATCCAGTTCATCGCCCTACCCGACCCGTTCAACGACTGGGTGTCCCCGAGCCTCCTCGGCGTCGGCGTGGCGCTCTCGGTGGTCGTGCTCTACCTCCTCACCCGGCCGGTGGTGGAGCGGGGCCTGTCGCACGCCACCCCCCGGCTCGCCGCCGCCCGACGGGCGGCCGACCTGCGGGCCCGCGACATCGTCCGGCGCCACGGCGCCGGGAGCCTCGACTACTTCGCCCTGCGGGACGACAAGCAGTGGTTCTTCCACCGCGACAGTCTCGTCGCCTATGCCGTGTACGGCGGCGTGTGCCTGGTCTCCCCCGACCCGATCGGCCCGTTGAGCGAGCGCCGGCACGCATGGGCAGCGTTCCGCCGGTACTGCGACCGCCACGGGTGGGCGGTGGCCGTGGTGGCCGCGTCCGAGGAGTGGCTCCCGATCTACCGCGAGGCGGGGATGCACCACGTCTACCTCGGTGACGAGGCGGTGGTGGACGTCCAGCGGTTCTCGCTGTCGGGCGGCGCCATGAAGGGCCTCCGCCAGGCGGTCGCCCGTGTCCAGCGCTACGGCTACACCGTGCGGTTCCTCGACCCGTCCCGCGTCGGCCCGACGGAGGCGGCCGAGCTGGTCGACCTCATGAGCCGGAACCGCCGGGGCCAAGCCGAGCGGGGCTTCTCCATGATGCTCGGCCGGCTCTTCGACCAGCGCGACACCGGGCTCCTCCTCACCGTCGTCTCGGGGCCGGACGGCTGTCCGGCGGCGCTGTGCCAGTTCGTCCCGTCCGCCGCCGCCGGCGGCTACTCGCTCGACCTGATGCGCCGCGATCCGGGCGAGCACCCCAACGGCCTGCTCGACTTCGCCTTGTGCTCGACGATCGAGCACCTGCGCCGACAGGGCCAGCGAGGTCTCAGCCTCAACTTCGCCGCCATGCGCTCCACGCTGGAGGGCGAGACGGGCGACGGGCTGGCCCAGCGGATCGAGCGCTGGGTGCTGCGCCGTATGTCCGGCGTGTTCCCAATCGAGTCCCTGTGGCGGTTCAACGCCAAGTACGGGCCCAGCTGGCTTCCCCGGTACCTCGTTTTCGACGGCCCCGAGGTCGTCCCGGCCACCCTGGTGTCGGTGATGCGGGCTGAGGCGCTCACCGAGACCCCGGTGGTGGGCCGGTTCCTGGTCCTGGGCGGCCGTCGGGCGCCGCAGCAGGCCGAGCCGGCCCCGGCCACCGCCCCGCGCTGAGCCCCTGCTACGGCACGAAGAGCAGCGTGGCGTGGTGGGCGAAGTCCACCAGCGGCGACGGGAAGATCCCGAACACAACGGTGACACCCACGCAGAGGCCGACGGCCAGGGCCGAGAGGGCGGGCACCGGCACCCGGTCCACCAGGGCCGGGTCGGGGACTCGCACCCGCTCGACGTCGCCGGCCACCTGGTCGGCGGCCGCCACCGCCGGCGTCTCCCCGTCCACGGTCACCGTCTCGGCGTCGAGCAGCAGTCCGGCGTTGAGCCGGTCGACCACCGCCACCGACTGCTCGGTGCCCGCCCATACCGGCCGCGCGGGTCGGGCCGCCGCGCCAGCGGCTGCGGGCACCACCGGTGGGGCGGCGGTCGGGGCGATGCCGGGGTCGAAAGTGCCCACTGTGCCGGCCGTGAGCGCGATCGGCTGCTCGGCCGGCTCCTCCCGGCCCAGCGCCGTTCCGGCCGACGGCGGGGGCGTGTACATCAGCACCGCCACCCGTAGGTAGAAGAAGGCGGCCACGGCGGCGGAGAACATGGCGATCAGCCCCAGGGGGACCGAGTGGCCGTCGACCGCCGCCAGCACCACCTGCAGCTTGGCCCACAGGCCGGTGGTGAATGGTACGCCAGCCTGGGCCAGGAGCAGCACGGCGAAGCACAGCGCCAAGAGCGGCTGGCGCCGGGCCAACCCGCGGTAGGACGAGATGTCGTGGGCGACGTCACCGGCGCGCCCGACCATCGACACGACGGCGAAGCTCCCGATCACCATGAAGGTGTAGGCGAAGAGGTAGTAGAGCGCGTCCGACACGCCGCGACCGGTGGCCACCTGCAGCCCGAGGAGCACGAAGCCGGCGTGGTTGATCGACGAGTAGGCGAGCATGCGCTTGATGTCCCGTTGGACCACCGCCAGCCCGGCGCCCAGGAGGAGGGTGACCACCGCCACCCCGTAGATCACGGGCTGCCAGTCGGCCCGCAGCACGCCGAATGACGACACGAACACCCGCAGGAAGGCGGCGAAGGCGCCGGCCTTGGCCACCGCCGCCATGAACCCGGTGACCGGCGACGGCGCGCCCTGGTAGACGTCGGGGGTCCACATGTGGAACGGCGCGGCAGAGACCTTGAAGGCGAAGCCGACCCCCATGAGCAAGATCCCGAGCAGGATGAAGCCGGCGTGATTGATCGAGGAGTAGGCGAGCATCCGCTTGATGTCGCGCTGTACGAGGGCGAGCACTGCGCCGACGAGCAGAGTGAGGACCGCGACCGCCCAGAGGATCGGCTGC
>JBOGGF010000175.1:0-2257 GCA_050743965.1 Acidimicrobiales bacterium | reverse complement strand
GGAGGGCCGCCCGCTCGGGCGGACCGACGGCAGCGGCAGGGCTCGCGGGCGTAGGGCTCGCCGGAGTGGGGGTCGCCGGAGTCGCCGTCACGACGTCGTCCGGTTCTCGTCGAGGTAGCCGTAGCCGAGGTCGGTGGCCGTCACGGCGCCGGCGCCGGGCCCCAGCCCCAGCTCGCAGTGGAGCTCGATCGTCCGGCCCTTCATGTGGGTCGCCACCGCTGCCACGTCGTGGTCGGCCGCCGTCCCGCCGACGCACACGGCCACACCGCCATAGCGGACGGCCACCTGGTCGAGGTCGAATTCCACCCCGGCCGAGCCCAGCTCGCTCACTACCCGCCCCCAGTAGGGGTCCTCGCCATTCAGCGAGCACTTGACCAGCAGCGAGCCCGCCACCTTGCGGGCCGCCCGGTGGGCCTCGGCGTCGGAGGCCGCGCCCGTCACGCGGACGTGGGCCAGCTTCGTCGCTCCCTCGGCGTCGGCCGCCATCTGCTCGCTCAGCGAGGCGCACACGTCCGCCACGGCGGTGGCGAGGGCATCCTCCCCGACCGGGCCGGCGGTACCGCTCGCCAGGAGGAGCACCGTGTCGTTGGTCGAGGTGCAGCCGTCGACAGTCATCTCGTTGAAGGTGCGGCCGACCGCGCCGGCCAGCACCAGCTGGAGCGTCGCCGGGTCCGCCGCGGCGTCGGTGGTGAGCACGGCCAGCATCGTGGCCATGTCGGGCGCCAGCATGGCTGCCCCCTTGGCCATCCCGCCGACGGTGAACGCCGCACCGCCGGGCCCGGTCCCCCGCGCCACCGCCTCCTTGCGGACGGTGTCGGTGGTCATGATGGCCGAGGCCGCCGCCTCGCCGGCTGCCGCCCCCGCCGCCCGTCGGGCCACCACACCAGCCACCCGGGGCCCCACCCCCTCGAGGGGGAAGGGCACGCCGATCAGCCCGGTCTGGCACGCCAGCACCTCTTCGGGCAGCGAGCCGATCTCGTCCGCCACCAGCCGGCAGAGGGTCTCGACCGCCTCGTGCCCCGGGCGCCCGGTGGCCGCATTCGCATTGCCCGAGGTGAGCAGCACGGCCGCGGCGCGCCCCCCGGTCCGGTCGAGGTGGTCCCGACTCGACCGCACCGGCGCCGCCGCCGCCCGGTTGGACGTGAAGACCCCGGCGGCCGGCACCGGCCGGCCGTCGGCCGTGGCCACCACGGCCAGGTCGGGGCCCTCGCCGGCCTTGATGCCGACGGCGCCCGCGGCCGCCACGAAGCCGCCGGCGGCGGTGACGCTCACGGGTAGGTCCCGGCGATCGGCAGGCCAGCCACCTCGGGCAGCCCGAGCACGGTGTTGGCGCACTGGATGGCTTGGCCGGCCGCCCCCTTCACCAGGTTGTCGAGGGCGCACAGGACGACGAGCCACCCGGTCCGCCCGTCGACGCGGACCGTCAGATGGGCGCAGTTGGACCCGGCCGTCGCTTTGGTCGAGGGCGAACGGTCGCTCACCACGACAAACGGCTCCGCTTCGTAGGCGTCGCGCAGGACCGCCATGGCTTCCTCGGTCGAGAGAGCGCCCGCCGGCCGGGCGTAGCAGGTGGCCAGGATGCCGCGGTTCATCGGGGCCAGGTGGGGGGTGAAGAGGACCGACGCCCCGAGGGCCTGCTCGATCTCGGGCGTGTGCCGGTGAGTGAGCAGCCCGTAGGCGGTGAAGTCCTCGTCGACGGCACCGAAGTGGAGCCGGTCGCTCGGGGCCCGGCCGGCGCCCGAGACGCCGCTGGCGGCGTCGACCACGATGCCCGAGCGCTCGACGGCCCCGGCCCGGACGAAGGGAGCCAGCGCCAGGATGGCCGCCGTCGGGTAGCAGCCCGGGGCGGCCACGAGCGTGGCGCAGGCCAGCCGGTCCCGGAACAGCTCGGGCAGGCCGTAGGCGGCGGTCGGGAGCAGGTCCGGTGCGGTGTGCGGCTCGCCGTACCACTCCAGGTAGTGGCCGGGGTCGGTCAGGCGGAAGTCGGCGGCCAGGTCGACGACCAGGCCGACCTGCCCGGTTAGCCGGGGCACCAGCCGCTGGGACGCCCCTTGCGGCAGGGCGCAGAAGACGACGTCCAATCCGTCCAGGGTGCCGAGCGCCGCCGGGTCGGTGGACCCGTAGGCGAGGCTCGGGTAGGCCGCTGCCAGCGAGGGGGTGTGGGCGCCGACCTCCTCTCCGGCGTGCCCGCCGGCGGCGGCGACCACCACGTCGAGGTCCGGGTGCGCCGCGCACAGCCGGAGCAGCTCCGTCCCGG
>JBOGGF010000174.1:0-9195 GCA_050743965.1 Acidimicrobiales bacterium | reverse complement strand
CTCACCACTACCGACCACAAGGAGGCGCCAGCGACCAGAACCACTCACAACTGATCCCGAGGGGTGAGGACTTTCGCTGGCCACCAGCGGGGACAAAAACTTGGCCATTGACAAGCGTCAAGGATGAAGCCATGGGAAACGGGCCACGACCACTTCGAGAAGAAGAGGCAGAGCGACGCCGGATCATGAGCGCTCTCGCCCACGCGGGGTTCTGCCTGCCGGGCACCATCAACGACGAGCGAACGCGATGTGGCAAGGCAGGCTGTCGCTGCAAGGCCGATCCCCCGGCGCTCCACGGCCCATACCACCACTGGACGCGCAAGATCGACGGCAAGACCGCCGGCCGCTACCTCTCCGACGACCAACTCGAGCGCTACGGCGCGTGGTTCGACCAGGCGAGGCGGCTCCGCGAGCTCTTCAACGAGCTCGAGACGCTCTCGCTGCGGATTGCCGAGCGTGCCGAAGGCTGGGAGCCCCAGGCAGCGCCAAGTGGACACCGGCGCCGATCGAGCGATACCGGGACCAAGCAGGGCAAACGATGAGCGGTCGAACCCGATGAGCCGGCTGGATCACCCAGGATCAAAATGCCGAGATATCACTCGGACGACCTGCGGAAAAGGAGTTCAGTCTGACGCAGGGGTCCACTTGGAGGGTCGCACATTGTTGCCACGAGCACGCCGGACAGACTTCCATCTTTCCTCCCGACCCTCGGGCGGCCCGCAGTACCCGTCCATCCATGCCGTGAACTGAGGAGCCGCACCACCTGATCGACCAAGTCGGGGCTCACGCCCCGAGCGGGGCTCCACCCCGCACCCTGGTTCCGCGCGCCCAAGTCGGTGGTCCACTCACACGGTATTTTCCGGACAGGAGGCTGGGTAACCCCCGGGAGGCCGACATCGGCGGGCTAAGTCGGTACAGCAAGGATGGCACCCCGGTGCGCAAACGCGCCGCGACGAGTTCGAGGGCGACCGCCTCTTCTACGTCCGGCCGAATTGTGCTCACCCGCCCTGTCTAAGCGGGAGGGAGCGTAGGGAACAAGGGGTGCGACCAGGGGTTTTACTGCGGTCGATGACCGACCGCGCCAGGTTCGGCGAAGAGCGCCAGCTGGTCCCATGTGCCCGTCCTGTCGCCAGGGGCGGGCGCCTCGACACCCAAGGTCCACCCCATTGGCGCAACCTCATGTCACCATCTACCCGTGCCCGAGCCGAGGACCGTCGCCGCCCTCTTCGCAGGGATCGGCGGCATCGAACTGGGCCTGGAACGGGCCGGCTTCCGTACCGACTATCTCTGCGAGTGCTGGGAGCCGGCGCAGAGCGTTCTCCGCCGACGCTTCCCCGGAGTGCCGCTCGTGGGCGACGTCGAGACGGTGGATGCACTCCCGCCTGCGTTCCTGGTCACCGCGGGGTTCCCCTGCACTGACCTCTCGCAGGCTGGGAAGACGGCAGGGATCGAGGGGCGACACTCGGGGCTCGTGCGCAAGGCCCTTTCCCTCGTTGCCGAGCACGGTTCGACTTGGCTGCTGCTTGAGAACGTCCGCAACATGCTTCCCCTCCACGGCGGTCGGGCGATGGCGGCGATCACCGGCGAGTTGGACCGCATGGGATTCCGGTGGGCCTACCGGGTCGTCGACTCGCGCTTTGCGGGGGTGCCGCAGCGTCGCCAGCGGGTGATCCTGCTAGCCAGTCGGACCGAGGACCCTCGGGGCGTCTTATTCGCTGACGACGCTGGCCCTCGCAACGAATCACGACTGGCCGACGACGCCTACGGCTTCTTCTGGACGGAGGGACTGCGGGGTCTTGGTTGGTGCCGCGATGGGGTCCCGACTCTGAAGGGTGGCTCGACCATCGGCATCCCTTCCCCACCGGCCGTCTGGCTTCCCTACAACCAGGTGGGGCGGCGTTTCGTCACCCCTGGCATCGAGACGGCCGAGCGTCTCCAGGGCTTCCCCAAGAACTGGACTTCGCCCGCCGCAGGGCATCGCCGGGGTGAAGGTGCCCGGTGGAAGCTCGTCGGCAACGCCGTCACGGTAGGGGTCTCTGCATGGGTCGGTGCTCGACTGGTCGATCCCGGTGGTTGGGATGTCTCACTCTCCGTCCCGTTGGCTGCCGGAGCGCCTTGGCCGACCGCGGCGTGGGGCGAGAGTGGCAAGGCCTGGCGCGTTGACGTGTCGCTGTGGCCCAAGCGTCAGCCCTACAAGCACCTGACCGCGGTCATGGGAGACGACCGGGCCGCTTTGTCCCACCGTGCCGCCAGCGGATTTCTCGGCCGTCTCGACCGCGGAAGCCTCCGGGTCCCCGAACAGTTCCGCATCGACCTGAAAGAACACGTCGAGGTCACTCGGGACTCGTGAACGGTCCGGACATCATCGCCCGGACCCTCAGCGAGGTCCGACCATTCGGACCTTCCAAGCGGCTGCTCCAGTATCACTCCCGTAGCGACCACCACTCCAAGCTATGCTGCTGGGCAATCGCGTTCGACCTGCTCGCCACTAGTTCGTTGCTCCGCCAGCACGTCACCGATGGCAAGGTCTGCATTGGGGTCAACCACACGATGGTCGATTTCAAGACCAATCGGAGGAAGGATCTCGACCTCGTCATCGCCAGGCCCGCCCTGGACCACCCGATTGCCAAGAACGTCGTGACGCTTGCCGAGATCGGGGAGTCCATCGGCGTCGTGCTCACTGACGAGGAGCGGGCAGCGTTCGCGGCACTGCCTCCCATCCGTCGCGAGCCGGTCGGCTCGGTCCTCGTCGCCCTGGAGGCAAAGGCGGCGGCGACGGCACACAACAAGTCCGAAAGTCGGATGTTCGACGAGCTGAACTCGTCCCAGGCGACCATCCACGGTGCAGCCGACCAGGCGGTTGCCGTCGGTCTGGCTGTCGTCAACATCGCCGACTCGTTTATCTCGCCAGGTCGGCAGGGCACCGGTCAGCCGGTGGTCGTGAATCGCCACAACCAGCCGACGGCTACCGAGTCTCTCATCGCCAAGCTCCGAGAGTTGCCGAGGCGCTCCGCACCTGGAGAGAGCGGCTTCGATGCCCTCGGCATCATGGTCATCGTGCTGGTGAACGACGGTTCGCCCGTGACCGTCCACACCGGTCCGCCCGCCCCGCAGCCGGGGGACCAGGACACCTACGCTCAGATGGTGATGCGGGCAGCGAGCCTCTACGATTACCGCTTCTCGACGCTGTGAAGGTGCCCACGGCGTCGGGACCCGAAGCCCTGGCGCGGATGCAGCGGCAGCGACGTGCCGACACGCGCCCGGAGGTGACGCTCCGCCACGAGTTGCATCGCCGAGGGCTGAGTTACCGACTCCACCTCCCCGTGGTGGACCCGATGCGCCGGCACGACATTGTGTTCCCCAAGGCAAAGGTGGTCATCGAGGTACGGGGATGTTTCTGGCACAGGTGCCCTCAGCACGCAACGTCGCCAAGAGCCAATGCCGCGTGGTGGGCTGAGAAGCTTGATACGAACAAACGGCGCGATGAAGATACCGCCTGGCGGCTGGCGGACGCCGGGTGGACTCTCGTCGTGGTGTGGGAGCACGAAGACCCCATCGCGGCTGCCACAAGAATCGAGGCGCTCGTGAGGCGGTCGGTGGGACCGAGCATCGGCACCCGAACGCCAGCGTCAGCCTTTTGAGTTGGGAGTGAGACCAAGATACTCCTGGCTGCACGATGCTTCTCCAAGAAGCAGTCCCAACGCGACGTAGCGGCGGGAGCCGCCGTCGGGTGCGCCTTGCACGATGAGGAGGTCCTGACAGCGCGAGGATGGGCAGTGTGGATGGAGGGCGTGCGCGTCAGACGCGTCTCGGCGGTTTGCTGTTGCTCGTCGGTCTCATCCCCTTGGCCTCGGCATGTGGTGGCCCCGGTTCACCAGCTCGGTCGACGAACCGCGCCCCCGGGACGACCTCCCCTTCGACCCGGAAGGGGACACCGTGGGCAACGCGCCGATGAGATTCAGCACTGGGTGGGACGTTGTCACCTTCACGATGATGGGGACCCACGCGGCGGCGGACCGGCTTTCTGCCGTCAGCTGGCACGACCCGCACCTCGCCTACGCGGCTGCGGGCGAGACGCTCTGGTGGATGACGACGCTTGACACAATGCTCAAGAGGTTCCTTGGCGCGTCGTACACAGCCAGTCGCCGGGCGGAGAACGTCATCGATGGTCAGCTGTCAGGGATTCGATACGCCAGGGGGCGATTCACTCACGCCTTTGACATCCTGGAAGTCGTAGAGCCGGGTTACAGCGACGAACAACAGAGCTTCAACACCCCTGGATATTGGAAATGGAGTCCGTTGTCGGCAAGTCGCCGTAGTGGGGTAGAGCCGGGCGAGAAGGAGTACAGAGGGCTGCTGGCGGGCACGTACGTGAACTCGACGCTCACGAACGTTCTTACGTTTCTACGGGCGCAGGCAACTCGCTCTTCAGTCCACAAGCCCAAGCTCCTGTAGCCGTTCGCCGAAGCGCTCAAACACCTTTTGACCCACTGCTCGAATCGCAGTTCCGAGAATCTGGAAGTGATCGAGAGCTTGCTTGGTGGCGGGCCAGTCCTTGCGAGTCCTGAGCCCAGGAGTATCCTTGATCAGCAACAGACCGAAGGTGACGATCCGTTCCACCTCTGTCAGCGCTTCGGCGACCAGATCGGCGTCGTCGGTTGCTGGATCAGCCAGACACTTGAGACCCACCGACCTATTGGTGACGTTGACGCAGTAGATCAGAGCGGGAAGCGCCGCCTTAAACACGTTAAGGGACGCCCATGCCTGTGGGCGAGCGTCCGGCGGTTTCAGGGCGGCGAGCTGAGGCAGCCAGGCCGCCAGTTCACGGGCTTCCAGGGTCACCGCGTCGAGGACGGGGCCGGCGTCGCCGATCTCGCCGCTGAAAAGCTGCACTGCGCCCTCTACCCTGGTGAGCGTGGCGAGCAAGGTGCGGACTTGTTCCGTGACGTACCGACATTCCTGTTCCCATGGTTCGACTTTTCGTTCTCGCACAGCTCCGGCTCCCTGTCGTGAGCGAGATCATTACCTCGCTCGCCTCGGGATCGGGGTTCTCCTCCTTGGCTTTCTGGAATCTCTCATTCCGCTAGGTCGGGAGTAACGCGGCGTCGCACCCGAGCCAGGTAAGTCACGGCGAGGAGCGTCCCGGGAAGCACAAACAGATACCAACCGAATGCGATTCCGAGGGTCCACGTCAGCTTGCGACCGCCGCTCATCGGTGAGCGAACGATGTCGATGATGGCCCACACAGATATGACGAGCGTCAGGAGCCCAAGGATTACGAGCACCAACAGGTCCGGCCCGAAAATCTCCGCCACCGCCACAACCGCCTCCCCCACACGGCCCTTCGAGCGCTTCCCCTTCGGTCGGGTCGACCAGGGCCTGGTTGGTTGTTCGCATGGTACAACCCATGCCCTGCCGGCGGTCAGTTCCCGAGGAACAGGGCGCTGAGCCGCTCGCCCGCACGGAGACCTGCTGCGACAGTTCGCGGCAATGGGCGCTCAACGGTTGGGCATGTTGGGGATGGCAAGCACGGGCCTGCAAGCTCGCCAAGGTCACGCCGGAGTTCACGAGGTACGAGGGGGATGACCCCGACACCTACGCGCTGGTGGTCAGCATCGCTCGCCGTCATATGAGCAAGGGTGCGATGGCGATGGTGGCGGCGAGGGCCTACCTGGTCTCAAACCAGGAGTGGGGTAAGGGAGACAAGAGTCAACTGGCCCGCTCAGTTGGTGTCGAAGCGGGCAGGATTACGTGAGCTATTGCCGTCCTCGAACACGCCCCCACACTTGCCGACCAGGTCATAGCCTCAGACCTCCGGCAGCAGGGCGGCGCCAACTGATCAATCGGTCAGGGAGCTGCGACCCGGTAGGTGATCGGCCGCCGGTCGCCGTTCAGGTATGCCGCCGGCCCGTCGTTCAGCTCGGCCACGAACTCCCCGAGTGCCCGGGCGACCCGAGGTGAGTCCGGGCGCTCGAGGGTGACCACGATGGCCCGGCGGCGGTAGGCGATGATGCCGCCGAGGTGCAGGAGCTGACGGGTGATGGCCCGATACTCGTCGAGGTCGTCGAGGTAGGCGTTGAGCCGCCGCGCGAGGTCGAGCTCGGCGTTGTAGGCGAGGAGGCGACACACCATCTGGAGGGCCCGAGCCGCGAGGCGCGGCCTCGCCCGCTTGGCGCCCGGGTCGAGCTGGTTTCTCGGCCGCTTGGCCGGGATCCCCTTGAGGGCCGCCGCTGCTTCGTCGAGCGCGTCTTTGGCCATGGTGACCTCGTCGCGCCGAGTGTTGACGGCGGCGATGCGGTCATCGACGCTTGCATGGTGCTCCTCCATCGCCGCACCGAGCAGGCGCTCGGCCTCGGCCACCGCCGCCTTGGCGTCGTTGCGCTTGCGGCGGGCGGCCGTGCGCTCGGGGTTGGCGATCGGCGAGGTGTCGGCCTCTTCGTCCATGTCGTAGCTCGCCAGCCAGGGGATGCCGTGGTGGTCATCGGCGTACTTGTTGAAGTTCTCGATCGACCATCGGCCACGCAGCTTCATGACGAGGGGGCCGGGGCGCACGGCGGTGTTGGAGGTGAGGACCTGGAAGATCACCTTGCCGTCTTCGATCGCCGACAGCTGGCGGACCGGCCCCGCCTCGTAGCTCTCGAGCGTGATCTCCTCGTCGGCGAGCAAGATGGAGCGGCGCTTGGCGTCGCGCACAACCCACGACCGGCGGGGCCCGACCGTAGGTTCTGCGAGGGGGGCCCGGCGCCAGGTGATCCAGTCCATGCCCGCCGCCTTCAAGTCGGAGAAGACCTTGGGATACGAGCCCCCCCGGTCGAAGCCCACCATGGCCGGGCGGCCATCGGTGATCTCTTGCAGCTGGCCGATCACCCCGGCGATCGTGACCGAGAGCCCCTTGGGCTCGCCCGAGGAAAAGCAGATCGCCCGCCAGTGCTCGTCGGTGCAGAAGGTGTCGTCGCGGCCCGGCTCGGCCAGGTGGCGTCGGATGTTGTAGCCCTTGGCGACGGGGCGCGCCCCCCAGTAGGTGACAAAGTGGTCGTCGACGTAGAACAGTTCGGGCGGCGCCTCGTCGCTCTCGAGCATCGCTTTGGCGAAGGCCCGCTGGATGGCGAGCGGGTCGGAGGTGGCGGCCAGGGACTTGAGGGCAGGTCGCAGCGTGCGCAGGTGGGGGAAGGAACTGAGCCCGATGAGCGCCCCGGTGTCTTTCACCCGGATGTGCTTGGCCCCCTCCAACGAGTCGATGCCGAGGGAGAAGCCGAAGACGGTGGCCAAGATGAGGGAGGGAGCGTCGTAGCGCCGGGCGGCTCGACCGAGGGACGAGATGACGTCGTCCACCCCGAGGCGACACAAGAAAGGGTGCAACAGCATCGCCCCGGCGTAGCGGCTACGTGCGCTCCTCTTCTTCGATGCGCCCGAGGAGGGGCAGGAGCGAGGGTGCCGGAGCGGGCCGTTGCTCGGCGGGCTCGGCGGCGGAGTCGCTGACGGCCTCGTTCTCGCCCGCGATGACGCCGTCCTCGCCGTCCTCGCCCCCCTTCTCTTCGCTTCCGTCGTGCTCACGTTCGCCGAGGTCGAGTAGCTGCATCGTCACTGACGTGTCCGCCTCCCTGCCGAGCAAGCGGCCGATCGTGCCGGGGTGGACGCCGAAACGCCGGGCGATCTCGGCGTTGGAGAGGCCTTCTTCCGACCACGCTCGTGCCCGGGCGGCCTTGGCCGGGGTGAGCGTGCGCGGTCGACCCGCTGGATGAAGGAGGCCGGCCGAGCCCTCACGCCTCGTCCGGGCACGCAACCGGGCCACGGTCTCTTCGGAGAGGGAGCAGCACGCCGCCACTTCCTTGCCCGAGTGCCCGGCGCCGCGCAACGACACGATCACGAGGTTGCGCAGTGCGACGTCGTCGTCCTCGTAGCGCCCGACCAAGTACGGGCCCCGATAGATGAGCGTCTCACCGTCGGAGGACACCCGGGTCAGCCCGTAGGGCTCGGGCATTCCGGGCAGCTCGGCGGTGTCGTCGTCCATCCCGCCATCCTACCTGGCCGGCAGGATTATTGATGATATTTCGCGATGCTTGACCCCCGGAGAACGACCTGATCAGAGTGCAATTCCTCGGTCAACTACTGGAGGTCTGAGACTCCGCGGATCCCAGGCCGATTCAGGTGTGGGTGAGCAGCGTCGCCGAGGTGGGCTTGGCGTTTTAGTAGTCGAGCTCGTAGGTGGCGGCGTTGCCGTTGAACGTCGATGTGGAGAAGCTCCCCCCGTTCACCACCAGCTGGCCGTTGGTGCTGCGGATCACCGAAATTCCCCACTGTCGATCACTGAAATTCCCCACCCTTGAGCGGGGTGGTGGGCCCGAGGTCCACCAAGAAGAGGGGGAGCCCCTCGAAGCTGATGGTTCCGACCAACCAGCCCGAGGAGCCCCTCCCCATGTTCTCAAGGAGTGACGACGTGGAAGCACATGCCCTGTTCAAGCGAGGGTGGTCGATCTCGGCCATCGCCCGCCATCTCGAATGCGACCGCAAGACGGTCCGCGCCTACTTGACCGGAGGGCGAGAGCCTGGCGCCCGCCGATCGTCGGCGCCCGATCCCCTGGCGCCGTTCACCGGCTACCTCGCCGCGCGGTTCGTCGACGATCCGCACCTGTGGGCGTCGGCCCTCTTCGACGAGGTGGTCCCGCTCGGATACAGCTCCTCGTACGTGAGCTTCGCCCGCCAGCTGCGCCAGGCGGGACTGCGGCCCCACTGCGAGGCGTGCAGCGGCGTGAAGGGCCGGGAGACGACCGAGATCGACCACCCAGGCGGCGAGGAGATCCAGTGGGACTGGGCCGAGCGGCGCAAAGCGCCCTGGGGCGGCACCTGCTACCTGTTGCTCGGGACGCTCTCGCATTCGGGGCGGACCCGCTCGGTGATCGCCGAGTCGATGGATCAGGCGCACCTGATCGAGGCGATGGACGCCGTGCTGCGCCGGCTCGGCGGCACCGCCCGGGTGTGGCGGACCGACCGTCTGGCCACGGTGATCGTGCCGGGAACGAGCGATGTCCAGGCCTCCTTCGCTCCGGTGGCCAAGCACTACGGGGCGATCGTGGCCCCGTGTCCCCCGCGGCGGGGGAACCGAAAGGGCGCCGTCGAGTGCGGGGTCAAGTTCATGTGCGGGCGGTGGTGGCGCACGATGACGGCGACCACGCCCGAGGAGGCCCAGGTCAGCCT
>JBOGGF010000173.1:0-3151 GCA_050743965.1 Acidimicrobiales bacterium | reverse complement strand
CTCCAGCCACAGGGCCGAGGAGAAGCGTTCTATCTGCGCGAGGCTGGCGGCATCGAGTGCTTCGTCGGGGGTTTTCCCCATGCCGTCGGCTAGCCGTCGCCGCCGGGACTCTTGCGGTTGGCGATGACATATTGGATCCAGCCCTTTGCGTTCTGGGACTGCGATTTGTAATTCTGCGCCTTGTGGAAGGCCTTGAGAGCCGTGCTCGCCTCGTTCGCCTGATACGCCGCCTGACCGAGAATCATCCAGGCGCGTCCCGGGTGCGCGAGTCCGCCCTTGTCAATCGCCTCCTGCGCAGCATCCACCGCCTTGCGATAATGCTGCTGGCTGAGATAGATGGAAGCCTGGCGCAGATAGACCTCGCCCGTGGGTGCAAGCGCTGCCTCTTTGCCCAGGGCATCGAGCGCCTTGTCCCATTCCTGCGCCGCCGACCAACTGTTCGCAAGCAGTTCGTAATTGTCCACCGTCTTCGGCACGATACCCTTGTCTATGGCTTCCGCCAGCAACTCCGCAGCCTTGTACGGCGCCTGCTGCTCGTTGTACAGGCTGACAAGCTGCAGATAGTCGTCCCTGCTCTTGAGCAATCCGCGCTTGTACATCAGAGCATAGACGGCCGTGGCCTTGCGGTCATCTTTCAGGAACAGGTACGTGTTCACGTAGTAGTTCCAGAAGTCCTTTTCGTTAGGCCATTTGGCGACCATGAACTTGGCGATGTCGTTGGCCTTCTGGTAATTCTTCATCCGGTAAACCACGATGAACAGATTCTGGTACCAGTCCTTCGGTACCGGTTTGGCCTGCTCCTCAGAGTCCTCTTTGCTCTTTTTGCCCTTCGCGGCCGCCGCCACGCTCTGACGCTTCTGAATGCCTTCCTCGATGTAGTTGTAGGCCTGCTGATAGTCGCCTTTGAAGGAATAAGCAAGCCCCAGATGGTAGTAAAGACTGGGGTCGGGTACCTTCTTTTGCGCCGCCGCCTGCGTCAATACCTGCTGGTAGAGATGGATGGACTGATCGAATTTACTCTGACTGAGATAGATTGTCGCCAGTTCGTAAATTACCGATTCCTGCGCCGGCGGCGGCAGGGCATCCAGCTTGACGATCTTTTCCAGATAGGGTTCGGATGCGTCGTAGTTCTTCTCCAGCAGATAGGCCTGGGCGATCAACTGATTGATCAGCGCCTCGGCGTAGTCACTCTCGCCGTGCGCCCTCTGCATGGCGCCTTGCGCCACAGTGATCGCCTGACTGTAATTGTCACTGCCAATCAGCTTCTGGATGCGCGTGACCACATCAAAGGTGGCCTTGCTCAGGGTATAGGCGTTGGTTCCACTCCCGCTGTCTGCCGCTCCCGGCGCTTTCTGGGCCTGCGCCCCCAAGGGGGTAAAGGCGAGCACGGCAGTGAGTGCGGCGATCGCCAGGGCCGGCAAGACGTGGTCTGGGCGCAACTTGAACGTCATCGGGAAACTACCTCCATCCTGACTGTTTTATTGAGTCATCTTGAACTGTATGTCCTGACAGGCAGGAGCAGCCACCGGCTTGCCGTTTACCTTCTTGGGGAAGAACTTCCAGTGCAGAATGGCCCGCAAGGCTTCCTGGCTGAGCAATGCCCGCGCCGCTGGCGAGCTGGCGTGCTTGACGTGCGGATTGGCCACTGTACCGTCCGGCTCCACCGTGAAACAGGTATTCACGGTTCCCGTGACACCCTGCAGCTGCGCCTGCGGCGGATAGGGCGGCGTGAAACGCACCATCGGGGTGAGCGGCGCATAACCGGAGACATCCACGGTCGGTCCGGTCTGACCGATATACACGCCGTTACCGTTCATCGAATTCGCATCGAGCTTGATGTTGACCGGCAGATGCTGGGTCGGCACCTGCGAGGTCGGCTTGGTTTCTATCCTCGTTTGCGGTGGCGGCTTCTTGGGCGGCGGCGGCGGCGGCGGATGCACCCGTGTCTTGTTGATGACATTGGGCTGCTTCTGCACCTGCACGAAATTGACCAGGTTGAGCTGGGGCGGTGCGTTATTCGCCGACTGATTATTCACGATCAACTGGTGCATGAACAGGAACAGGCCGATGGCGATGACGGTTCCGGCGATCAGGGCGAGGAGAAAGCGAAAATCCAGAAAGGCGCGCATGCTCAACCTCCCTCCGCGGGCTGTTCGGCGGCGATGGCGATATTGGTCGCCCCGCCCAGCGTGGCCTGACCCATCACCTTGAGCACGGCCCCGGTGGGCGCGTCCTTGTCGGTGATGATTACCACGTCGCCGTTGGGCGCCTGGGCACGAGCCGCCTCCACCAAAGCCGGCACCTGGTCAAGACTAACGTGCTGCTTGTTCATCCAGATCTGCCCGCCTTCGGTAATGCCGATCAGAATGCTGGAATTCAACTGTTTTGCGGTAACGGCCGAAGGTTTGTTGACGCTTACCCCCGGCAGCCGCACAAACGAAGAAGTGACAATGAAAAAAATGAGCAGAATGAAGACCATATCCAACATCGGCGTGATGTTGATTTCCGCCTCCTCTTCCGTACTTGCGTGTCGTCTAGCCATGCCTTGTATATTACTCCCTCAAAACCGGGAAATGTCAAAAGAAAACGCGCGTTGGCGTTCCCTGTTTGCGGCCGTTTTGGACGGATATTTCATTTAATCTCAATCACTTGCGCCAATAGTCGCGACGCTTACGTTGCCGGCTCGGCCATGCCGATGCCGCTAACTCTCCGTCGCCGCAATGGATACCTTTACCGCCCCGGCCTGACGCGCCTGGTCTATCGCGCTCACCAGAACGCCGGCATTAGCGCCGGGGTTGGCGGCAACGACCACCTGCGCCGTCGGATTGGCGGCCAGGTCTTTTTCCACCTCGGCCCGCACCGAGGCCAGCGTAAGTTCCCTGCCGTCCATGACGATACTGCCGTCGCGCTGGATCTGGATGAGCACGATCTTGCTCTTCTTGACGACCTGCTGCTTGGATTGGCTGGGTCGGCTGACGTGCAGACCCACCACATGAACGAAGGAACTCGTCACGATAAAAAAGATGAGCAGAATGAAAATCATGTCCAACATCGGCGTGATGTTGATTTCCGCTTCCTCAACCTGATGTTTTCCGAGCCGTCGTCGCGCCATGGTCAATCGTCCTCAGAAGTACCGCAACTCATCTTCCAG
>JBOGGF010000172.1:0-3389 GCA_050743965.1 Acidimicrobiales bacterium | reverse complement strand
CGGTCTCTCCCTCCATCCGGACAAGACCAGAGTGGTCGACCTCCGAGCTGGCAGGCAGGGCTTCGACTTCCTCGGGTGCCATCTTCACGCCCGCATGTCCGGCAAGCTGTGGGAGCGGCGGCACATCATCCGCTACTACCTGCATCGCTGGCCGTCGCAGCGGTCCATGAAGCGTGCCCGAGCGAGGATCAAGGCCATGACCGGTCGCAGTCAGGTCGGACAGGAGTTGAAAGTCGTCATCGGACGGCTGAACCTGTTCCTCCGGGGATGGGGCAACTACTTCAAGACCGGCAACGCAGCGGACAAGTTCGTCTCGATGGACCGCTATGTGGCGTGGCGGCTGAAGCGCTTGCTCATCAAGAAGCGTGGCCGCAACCTGCGAGCGGGCCAGGCGAACCGCTGGACTCGCACCTGGTTCCACGACCAGGGCCTGCACAAGCTCATGGGCACCATCCGTTACCCGAAGGCAGCGTAACCATGTCAAGAAGACCGTCGGTGAGCTGTATGCGGGAAAACCGCACGTACAGATCGAAAGGGGGATGGGGAACCGGGCTCGCAAGAGCACCGCGCCCCTGACTACCAATGGACGAGCCTGTCTACGATCCCACCGCGTACCGGGCCGTCTTCGAGGGGCACTTCACCTACATCGCAGGGTTCCAGCGGAACCTGCACCGCTTCTCGCAGAAGGTCGCCTTCCACGACCCGGCCACCGGCCGCGCGCTGACCTATGCCGAGCTGGGGCGTGAGGTCGACCACCTGGCCCGGGCGTTCCAGGCCGCCGGCGTGGGCCCGGGCGACGTGGTCACCTACCAGCTTCCCAACGAGCTGGAGTTCGTGCTCGTCTACCTGGCGACCCAGACGTGCGGGGCGGTGGGCTCGCCGATCAACTTCCGCCTCTCGAACGGCGAGACGGCGCACGTCCTCGACGACAGCCGGCCGGTCGCCTTCGTCTATGACGCCGAGCACGAGGCGACCGCCACGGGCGCCCTCCACCTGGCCGAGCACCGCCCCGCCATGGTCCTTCGGGTGGGGGAGGGCGGCGACGGGTCGGCCGTCCCATTCGACGAGCTCCTCGGCACCGGCGCCGGCGCCCCGCCGGTGCGGGAGCTCGCACGGTCGATCTACGACGAGACGACCCGCCTGTACACGTCGGGAACGACCGGGCTGCCCAAGGGCGTGCCGCTGTGCAGCGTGGCCGAGGTGCTCTCCGCCCACGACGTCATCATGCACTTCCCCCTGGCCCCCGACGACCGCACGCTCAACATGACGCCGTGGTTCCACCGTGGCGGCCTGCACTCGGGCGGCCCGTGCCCGGCGCTCTACGTCGGGGCCGAGATCGTGCCGCTCCGCCGGTTCGACGCCCCGACCGTGCTCGACCTGGTCGAGCGGCTCGGGCTCACGTACCTGATCGGCGCCCCCACCACGCTGGCGATGCTGGCCGACGGCCAGGAGAAGTCCCCCCGGGACCTCGGGACCCTGCGGGGCATCGTCACCATGGGTGCGCCACTCGGGCGGGACGCCTGCCTGCGCTATCAGCGGGTGCTCACCCCGCGGATCTTCAACGGCTACGGCACGACGGAGGCGTTCTGGAACACCTTCCTCCGGCCGTCCGACCTGCCGGCGCACGCCGGCAGCGCCGGGCGGGCCTGTACCGACGACGACGTGGTGGTGGTTCGCCGGGGTCCCGACGGGCCCGAAGGGCCCGGCTCGCCCGCCGCCAAGGACGGCCGGGAGCTGGGTGAGGTGGCAGTGCGGTCGCCCAAGGCCTCCTACGCGTATGCCAACAACCCGACGGAGGAGGCGGCCAACTTCCGCGACGGCTGGCTGTACATCGGCGACCTGGCCACCTGGGACGAGGACGAGCACGTCACGATCGTCGGCCGCAGCGACGACATGATCATCTCGGGTGGGGAGAACGTCCACCCCGTCCAGGTCGAGGAGGTCCTCGACCAGCACCCCGGTGTGGCCGGCTCGTGCGTGGTCGGACTGGCGGACGAGCAGTGGAGCCAGGTCATCGTGGCCTACGTGGTCCGGCGGGACCCCGCCGTGTCGGCAACCGACCTCGAGCGCCACTGCCGGGACCACCCGATGCTGGCGACATACAAGCGGCCCCGTGCCTACTGCTTCGTCGACGACTTGCCGGTGACGGCGACGGGCAAGAAGATGCACTTCCCCCTGCGCGAGCAGGCGGCGGCGGACGCCGCAGACGGTCGGATGGAGCGCCCGGCCCCGGTCACCGCCGAGTAGCAGACCGACCCGGCCCGCCGGCCCCGGCCCCCCAGAGCCGGTCCGCCAGCACCGGCCAAGCCGGGTCCCTGGCCTCAATGCCAGCGTCGCCGGCGGCTGGCGCGCCACAGCGCCCGTGCCGCACGCCGGCGCAGGACCGAGCGGCGCCCGAGCAGCAGGCCGCGTGCCAGGTGCCGCGGCCGCAGCTGGCGCACGGGCGGGACGTCGTAGCCGGCCCGGCGCAAGAGGTGCCGGGCGACCCGTCGGGCGGAGCGGAAGAGCAGGGAGTAGATCACGGGGCACCATCCTGGGTCGACGGTCACCGGAGGGCACGCCGGCGGCGATGCACCCGCCGGCGGCGATGCACCCGCCGGCGGTGAGCATTGCCGTCTCCATTTCTACCCGCCGCAGCGATCGGCGACGCGACCGTTCTGGGGCATGCGTGAGCTCCTCGCCAACGCCCACAGGGCCGACCCCCGCGCCCCACTCGGGATCGAGGTCGAAGTCCAGGTGCTCGGGCCCGTGACGGTCGTCGGTGCCAGCCGGCCGTTCGCGCGCACGTGGGCACTCGAGCTCGTCGCGTACCTGGCCCTCCATCCCCGGGGCGTCACCAATGACCGCTGGGCCACCGCCCTGTGGCCCGACCGGATCGTGGCCGACCCGACTCGCCACTCGACGGCGTCGGCCGCCCGGCGGGCACTCGGCCGCTCGGCCGCTGGTCACGACCACCTGCCACGGCGCCACGGCGCGCTGGCCCTCGCCCCCACGGTGGGCACCGACTGGGACCGCTTCCGCACGCTCGCCTGCTCGTCCGAGCCGGCGGCGTGGCGGGACGCGCTCTCGCTCGTGCGCGGCCGGCCGTTCGACGGCCTGCGTGGCGGGGACTGGACGGTGCTGGAGGGGATCGGCGCCCGACTGGAGGACGACGTGGTGCAGGTGGCGCTGCGGCTGGCGGACCACCTGCTCGACCGGGGCGACGGCCACGGCGCCGAGCGGGCGGCGAGGGCCGCTCTCCTGGCCAGTCCCTACGACGAGCGTTGCTACCGGGCGCTTCTGCGGGCGGCCGACCGCCAGGGCAACCCGGCCGGCGTCGAGTCCGCCATGGCCGAGCTGGTGTGCCTCGTCGGCGGCGACCCCGGCGACCCCGGCGACCCCGGCGACCC
>JBOGGF010000171.1:0-8007 GCA_050743965.1 Acidimicrobiales bacterium | reverse complement strand
GGTCGAATCGACCGATGCGCTCGTCCGAGGGCGCGTCACACCGCCGTGGCAGGATGACGCGGTCCCAAACGTGAAGTGGGTCCCCACACAAACGTGAAGACCTCCTTGGTGGCGGGGGTAGGATTTGAACCTACGACCTTCGGGTTATGAGCCCGACGAGCTACCAGACTGCTCCACCCCGCGGCGGTTCGTTCACTATACCAGTGCCGCCATCTGCTCCGCCAAGCGACGGGGCCCCTGCGGCCGCGGCCAGCATGCTCCGGTGACGCACGATCTACGTCGGTTCGGGCGCCCCGGCGGGCGGTGTGTACCCCTCACCCATCGTCGATGACTCGGGTCCGAGATCGATCGGACCGTGCTCACGATCGTGCGACCGCAGTGCGTCGAGGTTGCGCTGGATGCGGGCCTCCGTACCCCCACCACCCCGACCGCTGCGCTCGGCGTAGATTGCGGCACCGAGGTCTCGCAGTAGGACATCAGCCGCCCGGGCCGCCTGGAGCGAGTCCAGCTTGGCCTGTCCCTTCTGCGCCGCGTCCTTGGCCAGCGCCGTCGCGGTGGCCGTGGCGGTTGCCGCCTGCACCTTCACCTTGTCGAGCAATCCCACGAGGGTCACCTCCTTGGTCGGCCGCCGGCTGGTGACCGTCCGCTCCTCGCATGATCCCACGGCAGGTCGACGCCTGCATCGTCACCGTGGTTGCGGTCGCCGTGCGCCACCCTCCCCACGACGAGCTGGACAGCCTTCGGCTCACGCCTCCCCGGGAGCCGTGGTCGTGGTCGAAGCGCCGAGTGACCCGGTGCCCTGGGCTCCTTGGGAACGGGAACGGCCGCCGACCGACGAGGACGACCCCGACCCGGTGGAACCGCCCCTGGTGCTGCTCCCGGCGGTGGCCGCGTCGGATCCGGTCGAGCGCGCGGTGGCGGAACCCGAGGCGTCGGGGGAACCTCCGGTGAAGGTGGTGGACGACGCCGTGCCGGCCCTCGCCCCGGTCGTGGAAGTGGTGCCGGAGGTCGGCGTTGGGGCTGCGGCACCGTTGCGGGCGGACCCGGTGCCGGTCGACTTGGTGCCGGCCGACGCGGACCCGCCCGACGCTGTCTGCCCCAGGAGCTGCCGTGCCTTCTGGGTGAGCTGGACGGCGTTGTTCATGTCCGCCTGGTAAGCAGCGAGATCGCCGCCTGTGGTGAGGTCCTTCTGCGCCTTGGTGAAGTCCTGTGCCGCCTGTTGCAGGTCCGCCCGGGCCTCGGCCAGGACCGGTGACGTGATCTTCGACGTTGTGCCCGAGGGCAGTGTCCCTGTCTTCGCGCTCGAACCGGATGTCGTTGTCAGACTGGTACCCAACAGTGTGTTGATCGCGGCGTTGAGTGTCGACTTCATCGCCACATGCTGCCCGAAGACGACGATGACGTCCTTCAGCTGCGGCTGCGGATTGCCCGACGACACGACATAGAGCGGACGGACGTAGAGCATCGACTGGTCGATAGGCACCGGGAGGATGTTCCCCAGCAGGACCTGCGAGCCGTCCTTGTTGAGCAGGGTGATGTCCTTGGACACTGTCGTTGTCTGCTGGATCGCCGCGTCCGCCAGCACCGGGCCGTTCACGCTGCTGCTGGATGGCGTCTCGTACACGGTCAGCTGGCCATAGTCCGACGGGTTGGCATTGCCCATGATGAAGGCCGACAGGATCTGGGAGCTCTGGCCGGCTGGCACATAGGCGTCCGAGATGGTGAAGGCCTGTTGGCGCTGGCCCGGCGGAGCGAGCACCTGGTACACGGGTGCCATCGGCTCGTACGAGCCGCTGGTGACCTGGCCCTGGGCGTTGGTGGTGATGGTCACCTGGAGATTGTTCTGAGGGGAGCCGACGCCGATGGTGGGCGAGAGCGTCCAGGCGTTGCCGGCGGTGTAGAAGTTCGAGGGTGACGTGATGTGATAACGGCCGTAGGTGGCGGCCTGCACCGAGAAGATGTTCTCGGGGTAGCGGAGGTGCGCCCGGAGCTTCGGGCTCATGTGCGCCGCCGGGGTGAACATCCCGGGGAACGCCGCCTCGTACGCATGCAGGATCGGGTCGTGACCCATGGCGTAGAAGGTCATCTTGCCGCTGTAGGCGTCGATCACCACCTTGACCGAATTGCGGACGTAGTTGTAGCTGCCGGGAAGCCCGCTGCCAGCCGGCACCTGCTGGGTGTTGGCATTTTGCGAGTAGGGGTAGTTTGCCGTCGTGGTGTAGCCATCGAGGATCCAGTCGATGTGCCCTGTCACCACGGCGGCGTACGGGTCCGAATCGAAGGTGAGGAACGGTGCCGCCGTCTGAGCCCTCGTCACCACGTCCCTGACGAACATCATCTTCGACTGGGGAGTGATCAGATCGGAGATGAGCAGGTTGAAGTCCCCGAGGCGGACGGCGAACGCCGCCTTCGTGAGCCAGGAGCCCATCGGCACGCCGCCGGCGCCCTGGTAGTGGGTCTCGGCGTCTGTCCCTGTCTTCTTCGGATAGTCGAGCTCGAGCTGGCGGGTGGCGGCCACCACGTAGCCCGGCTGGTTGAGCCCGAAGTACACGCCGGGCTGAGCCACCTTGGGGAACGACGGTGTCGAGACCGGTGGCACGTCGCTGATGGCGAATGTCGGGTTGCCGTTGCTGCCGATCTTGTTGGCTTGCGCCACCACCACACCCTCGCCGTGCGTGTACTGCAGGTGGGTATTGACCCACCCCGACGCCGGCAGGTCTGTGGGATTGATCTGGCGCACGCCGACGACCGCCGGCCGGAGAGTGCCACCGACTGTGTACCGGTCCACGCCGACTGACTGGAAGTCGTAGTACGACTTGATGTTCTGCTTCTTCTGGAAGGTGCGCTGCGTGATGCTGGCGTTCGGGTCCCAGAGACGGATGTTCTCGAGCGTTGTCCGATGAGCCTCTGCGACTGAGGGCGAGAGTGTTGTCGAGCCAGTGAATGTCGCCACTTTGACGTGCTGGAGTCCGTAGGCGGCGCGGGTGGCGGCGATGTTCCGCTTGATGTATGGCGTCTCCAGCTTGCTCTGGGCGGGGTTGACCTTGAAGGCTTGCAGTACCGCCGGGTAGATCACGCCGATCACCAGTGCCACGAAGGCCCACAGCCCGATCGCCAGGACCGGCAACGTCCACCCCTGGCGGCGGACGTTGTACAGCAGGATCGCCGCAGCGAACAGCGAGATGAAGAAGAGCACCTCGAGCGCTGGCAGGCGGGCGTGGACGTCGGCGTAGCCTGCCCCCTCGACGTAGCCGTTGGTCGACATGTCCAACTGGTATCGCTGCAGGATGTAGCCGGCCGCCTTCACCAGTGCGATGAGGGCCAGGAGGACCGAGAGGTGGACCTTCACCATCGGCCGGACGCGCGGTGCGCTGCGCTGCGCCCGGATGCCGCCGTTCAAGTAGTGGAAGACGGTCGTGACCACCACGACGACCACGAGGGCCACCAGCGTCCAGTCCACGAGGAACTGCAGGAAGGGCAGCCGGAAGACGAAGAAGCCGACGTCCTTGCCGAACTGGGGGTCCTTCTCGCCGAATGACTGAGAGTGGGTGAAGAGGATCCAGTTGTTCCACTGGCCAACCGCTCCGGAAGCAGCGATCAGTGCCAGGACGAACGCCACAGCGGCACGTACGCGGCCAGTGTAGGGCCGCACCGTTCGCTGGTAGCGACGGACCAGCTCGTCCTCAGGGTCGGTGGACGCTCCCCGCCGCGCGGCCATCCGGTCGCAGATCGCGAGGTTGACCCAGACCGCCACGAAGAAGACGGCGCCGAAGCTGGCGAACAGGCCCACCTTGACCGCCAGCAAAGTCGACCACACCCGGTGCAGTGTCACCGAGGTGAACCACAAGCTATCGGTGTAGACGGCGGCGAGAGACTTGAGGGACGCCAGGATTACGATCAGCACCACCACGCCGGCGACGATCCACCACCTCCCGCGGCCGAGGCGCGGGGCGGTGGCGCGGGGCGTTGGCGGAATGTCCTGCGGGGTGCGCACCGGAGCAGCCTAAGACGACAGGGGGTCAGGCCGTTGTCGGCATGACGATGCAGCGGCAGCCGGCATGGGCTGGCGGGTGCCGATGCCCGGTCGGGAACTCCTCGTCCTTGAGCACGGCGTCGCCGAGGGCATTGTCCTCGCAGTCGGCGCAGCCGAGGGAAGATCCGTTGCGCACCCACCGGAGCCCGGTGCCGGCGGGAACCGCTGCCAGGACGCCAGCCGAGAAGGCCTCCACGGCGCGGTCGCCCACCAACCGCTCGATGCGCTCTCCCCGCCATTCCCGGTACGCCGCGCCCACCCGCTCGACCGGGTCGCCGATGTCCTCGCCGGTGAGCCGGCGCCGCAGCAGGGTCGCGACGTTGCCGCCGAGCTCGTCGGCGACCGCCTGCACCGTGGCATCGTCGGGGACAGGCGCCTTGCCCCGCGGCTTGCGGCTAGCCCGGGCGAAAGCGATACCGGCCGCGACCGCGTCGCGGACGTGGGGCATCGCCGCGCCGACGTAAAGCCCCAGCTGCTCCTGCTCGTCGGGCAGCAGGGCATCCGACCAGTCCCCCGAACCGCTGCGCAGGCGCTCGAGCAGCCGGTTCTGGTCGTCTTGGAGGGCACGCTTGAGCCGCCGGGCGAGCATCACGGTGACGGGGTCGAGGAGCTCGCTCCTTCGGGCGAGCGCTTGCACCGCCGCCGGTGTCTCGCCCGCCGGAGCCTCCTCCCGAGCCTCGCTGGTGACCGCCACGTCGACCGGGGTCTCGACTCGCCCCTTCATGCCTTCTTCGGCGGGATCGGACGTCCCCACCGCCGGTACCGCCGCGCTTGGGGCGCCCCCGGTGGCATTGGACGTCCCCGCGTTGCGCCGCCCCCGCTCCGGGCTGTCGGCCGGCGGGGGCTGATCCGTCGCGCGCACGGTCGAGCCCTGGCTGGCTCGCAGTCGGGCAAAGAGGCCCTCGACGCCGGCGTCATCTCCCCCTTGGCCAGCGGCGGCGGCACCGGCGCCGGCACCCTCGTCGGTCGCATTGTCCACCTCGATCGCCGTCACCGCCCTGGCGGCCACACCCTCGTCGGCGGCTATTTCCTCTTTCTCGCTGCCGACCACACCCTCGTCGCCGACCACACCCTCGTCGCCACCGGCTGCGCCAACTCGGCCCGCTGTTTCACCTTCGCTCGCCGAACCCTGCTCCACCGCGCTCAGCTCCACCGCTCCCTCGCCGAGTGCGTCGCCTCGCCGCCCAGCGTCGCTCTCCCGCTCGAATGCCTCGACGTCGAAGATGCCGCTCTCGAAGCCGGGTCGAGAAGCCGCTGTGTCCGCCCCCCGCGGAGGCTGCTCGGGCAGGACGGTTCGCGCGACGCCGACGCCCGGGGCGTCGGCGGCATCGGTCATTTCGCGCCGGGACCCGCCGAAGACGAACGCCGGCCCGCTCCCTGGACGCATGTCAGGCTCTCCCGCGGGGAGCGCAGCGTCCCTGTCGTCGGCGGCGCCGTGCTCCCCGGCGTCTTCGATGTCCGCGTCGCCCTCGGCGGCGCTGTGGCCCCGGTAGTCGTTGTCGTTTCGGTGGTCCTCGTCCTCTCCGTCGCCCTCGTCGCCCACCCCGTCGCCCTCGTCGCCCACCCCGTCGTCCGAGCCGTCCGCCGTCTCGAGCAGCGGCGGACCACCGGCGGTGTCGATCTCGCCGAACTGCTCGGACCGGGGCGGCACGACCGTCCGGATGTCGTCGACCGAGAGCGGCGTCGTGGCCGCCAAGTCGGCTGCGGTCCCCGTCCGCACCCCGAGTTCCGCCGCCGCCTGCTCCGCCTCGGCCACCAGCATGTGCTCTGTGGGCGCGTACGGCTGGCGGTGGGCGGCCTGCGCCGCCGCCGCCCGGGCGGCGTCGTCGGCCCGGGCCAGATCCTCCACGATGCGGTCGACCGATTGGCGCACCCCGACGACCGCCGCCGCCACCTCGTCGCGAGCCGCCCGGTACTGGTCGATCTGGGCCGCCATCGCCCGGCGCCGTTGCGCCATGTCGGCCAGGACCCGCCGCCGCGCCTCTTGCGCCTGGTCGAGCATGGCGCGTCCCTGCTCGCGGGCACGCTCGAGGATCTCGTCGCTCTCGGCCCGAGTCGACTCGAGCAGGCTGGACGCCTCCTGGCGAGCCTGCTGGTGCAGGGTCGTGGCCATGAACTCCGCCTCGGCGATCCGCTCCGCCGCGCCCGCCTCCGCCCGGACCTGGACCTCGGTGCCCTGCTGGTGCGCCTCCCGCAGGACGGCGGCCGCCGAGGCCTCCGCCTGCTCGGTGATGCGCCCGGCTTCCTGGTGGGCATTGCGGAGCACGGCGGCACTGCGCTGGCCCAGCGCGGCCGACAGGGTGGCCTCGTCGATGTCGGGGTGCAGCACTTGGTCCTCGGCTGCCTCCAGTTCCCGTTGCAGCTCCGCCTCGCGCTGATCGGCCGCGAGTAGCTCCTCGGACACCAGCTCGAGGTACGCCCGGACTTCCTCGGGGTCGAAGCCCCGCCGGACGGTGGCAAAGGACCGGCGGGCGATCTCCGCCGCCGACAACGGGGGCGTGGCGATGGCCGGACGCTCGTCGGACATTGGTCAGAGCCTACGACGCGGACGCGGCCGCCTGGGCCTTCGGCGGCACCGTGCCGCCGAGGCGATGCAGGATCGCCAGGACCTGGCCGAGCGATGTCACCGCATAGACGTGGAGCGAGGGATCGGCCTTCGACCGCGCTGTTGTCCGGTTGCCCGACGGGACGAAGAAGACGGTCGCACCGGCCCGCTCCACCGCCACCGTCTTCTGGGGCACGCCACCCACGGCGCCCACATTGCCCTTGGGGTCGATGGTCCCGGTGGCGGCCACCCGCATGCCCCCAGTCAGGTGGCCGTCGGTCAGCGTGTCGATGAGCCCGAGCGTCATGGCCAATCCTGCCGACGGGCCACCGATTGTCGAGGTCCGGATCGAGACCGGGAACGGGAACGTGAAGTCCTGCTGCGTCTCGACCTCGACCCCGAGGTAGGCCCTGGGCGTCGGGATCGTGCCCGAGCATGTTGTCGGCGTCGACGGCCGCGCCACCGAGGTCGGCCACGACCTCAGCCGCACTCGCTCGTGCACGGTGCGCCCGATCACCTGGGTCGCCCGCGACGTCACCCGGTTCTCCTGGACGGTCAGGTCGACCACGTCGCCCGGGACCTTCGGAGCGACCGCTCGGAGGAAGGCACACGTGTCGGGCGTCGGCGTCCGGCCGACGGCCGTTACCACCTGACCCACCTCGAGGACCCGGCTCGCCGGCGATCCGGGCTGTACGCCGAAGACGAGGGTCCCGGTGGCGCGCCCGGGCACGTGGAAGCCGAGCCGGGTGAGCGCCGCCGCCTTTGCCGCCGACTGGGACTGTGCCATCTCGAGGTAACCCTGTGTGAGCATCTGGGCGGGTGGCGTATTGGGACCGAGGATTGTCGTCGCTGTGATCATCTTGGCATTGCCATCGAGCTCGAAGCGCAGGTAGTTGAGCGCCGTCACCCGCGTCACGTAGACGTCGGTCAGCAGGACGGCCCCCCGGACGTGGTGCGCCTTACCCGCCGGCACCTTCAGTAGTGGGCCGACCGGTTGGGCGTCGCCCGGGGTGAGGACGTACGAGTTGAGGTCGACGTGGTCGGCCACGAGGAGGCCGGCCACCACGACCACCGCGGCGACCGCCAGGTTGACGACCCAGCGCCGTCGCCAAGGAGGTCGCTGGCCAGACCACCGCCGTCGCTGTGAGCTGGCGTCGCTCGGCGGCGCCGGGCCATCGGCAGGCGCGCCGGCACCGGGCGCCTGGACCGGCGCGCCTGCTGGGGTGGCCGCCGGGGCGTCGGCGGGAGTGGCAGCCGGTGTGCCGGCCGCTCCGTCGGGTCGGGGAGTTTCGGACATACTCGTCGGGTGACGAGAGATCCTGTCACGGAAACGGACGTGCCGATGGGCACCCCGGGCGCCGAGACGCCCCCGTTGCCCAGCGTCGCCGCCGCGCCGGCGCCCGGCGTCGCCGCCGCGCCGTTGCCCAGC
>JBOGGF010000170.1:0-1933 GCA_050743965.1 Acidimicrobiales bacterium | reverse complement strand
CAGTTGGCACAGCGTGGGTCCTTCCCCCGTCCGTAGGAGTCCCAGTCGGTCGTCTCCACCAGCTCCTGGTAGCTGGAGGCGTAGCCGTCGGACATCAGGTAGCAGGGGCGCTGCCAGCCCAGCACCGAGTAGCTGGGGATGCCCCAGGCGGTGCAGCCGAAGTCGGCCTTGCCCTCGAGGAAGTCGAGGAACAGCGGCGAGTGGTTGAGGCGCCACTTCTTGCGCTTGCCGGCGAACGCATCCCGGAACAGCTTGCGGGTCTGCTCGACGCCGAGGAAGTGCTCCTGGTCCGGTGCCTTCTCGTAGGCGTAGGCCGGCGAGATCATCATGGCGTCGACGCCCAGGTCGTCGTTCAAGAAGTCGAGCAGGTCCCGCACGGTCGCGGGGGAGTCGGTGTTGAAGAAGGTGGAGTTCGTCGTCACCCGGAAGCCGCGGCGCTTCGCCTCCTTGATCGCTTCGACCGCGGTGTCGAACACCCCCTCGCGGTCGACCGCGGCGTCGTGGCGCTCGCGTAGGCCGTCCATGTGCACGACGAAGGAGAAGAAGTGGTTCGGCGTGAACTTGTCCATGCGCCGCTGCAGCAGGACGGCGTTGGTGCACAGGTAGACGTACACCTTGCGCTTGGTCAGCTCCTCGACCATCTCGGCGATGTCGGGGTGCAGGAGCGGTTCGCCGCCGGCGATCGACACCATGGGCGTGCCGCTCTCCTCCACGGCGGTGACCACGTCCTCCACCGACAGGCGCTTGCGCAGGATGTCGGTCGGGTGCTGGATCTTGCCGCAGCCGGGACAGGAGAGGTTGCAGGCGAACAGCGGCTCGATCTCGACGATGAAGGGGTAGAACTTGCGTCCCTTCAGCCGCTGGCGGAGCAGATGGGCTCCGATCCGGACGTTCTGTTGCAAAGGAATTGGCATCAGCGCACCTGTAGGGGGAGAGCGAAATGGACGGATTCTTCAGTGGTGCGGCGTTCGTCGACCTCGAGCCGCCCGAGGCGGCCGAGGGCACCGATCACCTGCTGCACCAATGCTTCTGGGGCGGACGCACCTGCAGTGAGACCGACGGTGCTAGCACCGTCGAGCCAGGCGAGGCGGAGCTGGTCGGCGTCCTCCACCAGCTCCGCCCGGGCACCCTCGCGCCGGGCTACCTCCACCAGCCGGGCGGTATTCGACGAATTGGCCGATCCCACCACCAGCACCAGGTCGCACTCGGCGGCCATCGCCCGGACGGCGTCCTGGCGGTTCTGGGTGGCGTAGCAGATGTCGTCGGCGTTCGGCCCGACGACGTCGGGGAACCGGTCGCGCAGGGCGTCGACGATCGCCGCCGTCTCGTCGGTGGCGAGCGTCGTCTGGGTCAGGTAGGCGACCTGGCTGCCTTCGGGCACCGCCAGGGCGGCCACGTCCCCGGCCGACTGGACCAGGTGCATCGGCGCCTCGCCCAGGGTGCCGACCACCTCCTCGTGGTCGGCGTGGCCGATCAGGGCGATCTCGTAACCGTGGGAGGCGAACCGTCGGGCCTCGTGGTGCACCTTGGCCACCAGCGGGCACGTGGCGTCGACGACGCGCAGGTCCTCACGCTCACTCGCCTCGGCCCGCACGGCGGGCGAGACCCCGTGGGCGGCGAGCACGACCGTGGCCCCGTCGGGCACCGCGCCGAGCTCGTCGACGAAGACGGCGCCCTTGCCGGCCAGCTCGGCCACCACGTGGACGTTGTGGACGATCTGGCGGCGCACGTAGACGGGTGGGCCGAATTGTTCGATGGCCCGCTCGACGATCTCGATGGCCCGCTCGACGCCGGCGCAGAAGGACCGGGGCGAGGCCAGCAGCACCCGGCGTTCGCCCGCCGCCCGGGCCCATCGCTCGAGCGCGGGCCGCACCCGTGCCAGGGCCGCCAGCGCGGCGGGGTCGCCGGGCGCGCCGATCGCCCTCACCACCGC
>JBOGGF010000169.1:0-15161 GCA_050743965.1 Acidimicrobiales bacterium | reverse complement strand
GGTCACCGCATTCGCCGAGCGGCCTTCACTGGCCATGCGCATGGTCGCCCCGTAGCGCGTCCCCTCGACACGTGGCGGCCCGGCGCCGCCGGCCGGGAGTGGTGCTCAGGCGGCCGGTGACTGGTGCGACGACGGACGCGCTGCGGACCCGGCACTCCCCTGCGGCGGCGGCAGCGGGGTGCCCCGCAGCACCACGACCGGGCGCAGGGTGCGCTGCCCGCCGTCCCCGCGTTCGGCGGTCCATGCGTCGCGAGCGGCGCGTGCGTCGAGGCGCGCCTGGAGCCGTCGCTCGCCCTCGGCGGCCCGCTCGGCCGCCCTCGCCAGCTCGTCGGGGTCGCGCAGCACCAACATGTGCTGCCGTGGCGGGACCGTCGTCGGGTCCGGGCGAGGCTCTTTCCGACGCCACCTCACGGTCGGTCTCCCGTGCCAGCCGTGCGTCCGGTTGCTCGGATCGAAACGGCCATGATGGACCTCCTGCCCTGCCTTCTTCCTCAGTATGCACCTCAGCGCGAGGGGGATGCCGCGCGCCCCTGCGCACCACCCCTGAACAGGGGTGCAGGTGCGTCGCTCGCCGGGTGGTCGCCCGGCCGGAACATGATGGCCACGTCACGACAACCGTCCCGCAATGGTGATCGGTGACACCGGTCCAGGCGGTCCGGCTCCACCACCGACCGACCCTCACGAGCCGCTGCCTGCACGCGCGGCGGTCCCGTCGACGTGCTCGACGCCGCTGGTGGCTCGGTGGGCTCGGTGGGCTCGGTGGGCTCGGGGCCGGCTACGGATCGACCATCTGGGCGACGAAGCCGGGGGTCGCCCGCCCCGTCCCGTCGGGCTCGACGACGAACCCCTCGTACGACTCGGTCCGGGCGACGAAGGCGAGCCCCGGCGACCCGGCCACGGCGAGCGCGGTCGCCAGGGCGTCCGCCGTCACCAGGCGGGGACCGGTCACGGTGGCCGAGGCCACCCGGCAGGCGTGACGGGCGGCGAACGGGTCCCACAGGTGGGCGCCGCGCTCGTACTCGCCGGAAGTGGCGATCGCCGCCGTCACCCGCACGATGCCGGCTGCGGCGTCGGGGTGCGCGGGGTGGCGCATGGCGACGTTCCACCGCTCGCCCGGCGCAGGCTCGCCCCAGACCGCCAGGTCGCCCCCGGCATTGACGATCCCGCCGGGAGCGCCCGACGCAGCCACCATGTCGACCGCCCGCTCGACCGCCCACCCCTTCACCAGTCCCGTCGGGTCGAAACCGCCCGGGAGGGCCCCGGCGTCGAACCAGCCGTCGGTGGACGTCTTCGCCGCGGCGCACTCCTCGGCGATCGCCGCCACCTCGTCCGGCAGCTCCTCCCACGTCGACTCCCCGCGCCGGAAGCGGCTGAGGGGGCTCCCCGGGTGCCACGTGCTGAACACCCGGTCCACCTCGTGGAGGGCGCGACAGGCGTCGGCAACGGCAGCCTGTGCGGCAGGGACCGGCACCGGGCCCCGCACCACCCGGAACGACACGACCGTGCCCATCACCTCTTCGGCATGGACCAGCTCCCCGGGACCACCGGCGCGGCGCTTGAGTACGGGTTCCGGGCCGGGATCGGCGGCTTCCCGGCTCAATGGAAGTGGAGCCGGTCGAGGGCCGACTGGAGCGAGAGGGCGTAGGCCTCGCTCGTGTAGGTCGCGCCCGAGACCCCGGAGATCTTGGCGCTCTGGACCTTCTCCGCCTGGGACCGCAGCATGGGGAGCACCTGCACCGCCAGCTGCTGGGAGTACGGCTCCGCCGTCTGCAGTGTCAACACCTTGACATCGGTGAGCTTGCCGCCATGCACCGTCGCCCGGACGTCGAGGTGGCCGTAGCCGTAGTTCTCCATCTTGCCCACGGCGGTCCGGGCGGCGGCGCTCCCCCCGCCGGTCGTCGGCGGGGTCGACGTGACCGGACCCGAGTGCGGGGACGACGGGGATGTCGTCGAGTGCTGTGCCGGCGAGGTCGTCGCGGTCGTCGGGTGCGCCGACGGCGAGGTGGTGGTGGCGCCCTTCCCCACAGTGGAGGCGAACGACCCCGATCGACTGTGGAAGCTCAGTATCGCCACCAGACCGGCGGCGGTGGCTCCCACCACGAGCGGTGCCCGCCTCACCGGCGGGCCCCCGTCACCACGCGAACTCCTCGGCGTGCACGGCCCGCCGGGGCAAGCCGGCGGCAGTCAGGGCCGCGACCGCCGCCTGGACGAAGCCAGGCGGCCCGCAGACGAAGGCGTCCCGCTGGCCGAGATCCTGCACGAGGGAGAGGAACAACCCGGCGTCCAGCACGACGTCGGCCCGGGACCCCACGAGCTCGTGCAGCTGGCCTCGCCGTTGGCGCACGAGCTCGGCCAGCTCGTCGCGCAGGTAGAGGTGCTCCGGCGATGAGGCCCGCACGACGACGACCGGGCTCGACTCACGCGGGAGGTCCTCCAGCAGGGCGCGCAGGGCAGTCACGCCGATCCCGCCGGCGATGAGGAGGGCACGCCGACGCCCCAGCGCGTACGTGGTGAAGGCGCCATAGGGGCCCTCCACGAACACCCGGGTCCCGGGGCGCAGCGCCGCCACCGAGCGGGAGTGGTCGTCCACCTGCTTCACCGTCAACCGCACGTAGGGGGCCCGTGGCCCGGCCGACAACGAGTACGGGTGTGCCTGCCACCACATCCCGCGGACCATGAACCGCCAGGCGAAGAACTGGCCCCCCGACACCGCCATGCGGTCGAGACGGCGTCCCTCGCAGACGACCGACACCGCCCCGGCCCCCTCGGGGTGGACTTCGACGACGCGGAGGTCGTGGCGGAGGCTTCGCACGACCGGTAGCCCGACCCGGTAGCCGAGCACGACGCCAGCCGTGACCACCCACAGTGCCGTCCACGCCGCCTGGAGGGCAGGGTGGCCGACGAAGGTCGGGCCGAGGAGGATGACGTGGGCGAACGACAGCGCCAGTGCCAGGTACATGTAGAGGTGGATGGCCCACCAGGTCTCCCGCCGCAGGCGGCTGCGGATCGCCCGGAGGGAGACGATGCCGATCGCCACCATGACCCCGAGCGCCACCGTGGCCGCGAGCACGTTTGGGAAGTCCAGTACGAGCACCACCGTCTCGTGGAGGAACCCGGTCCGGGCTGACTGCCCGTAGCCGATCACGATGAGGACGGCGTGGGCCACGAGGAGCGAGATCGGCCACGGCGCCACCCGGCGATGCCACCGGAGCAGGCCGTCCTGCCCGAGGACGTGCTCGAGGGCCGGGATCCGGCTGATGAGGACCACCTGGATCAGTGCGAGGTACATCCCGACCATCCCAGTCACGGTGCCGAGAAGGGTGGCGGTCGCCCCGGGGGACCCGGGCCGGGCGCCGGAGCGCAGTCCCAGCCAGAACGAGAGCACCAGCCCGACGGCGGCCAGGCCGACGGCGGCCTGGGCCACCCGGGGGCGAGGCGGGGGCGCGGGCGGGGAGGGTGAGGTGTGGCGGCGTCTCGGCCGCCGGCCGGGAACTGCCGGGTCGAAAACGACCGAGGCCACGAAGGGCAGTGTAGGAACGTGCGGGTGCATCGCTTGTTCGAAACGGGCCCCGCCGGCACAGGGTGCTCTCAGCGCTGGGCACGGCGAGGGGCCCGTGGCGCCCGGAGGGGGCCCGGGCGGGTCCGGACGGAGCGCGGTGCTGCGATCAGAATGCTCCCTCGACGACATCGATCCGCCCGCCGGTGACGCCGGCCACGTCGAAACGCACGACAGCGCATCGCACCCGCCGCTCGCGCAGCCAGCGCGCCGCCAGCCGGCGGAGGCGGCGCTGCTTCGCCGCGGTCACCGCCGCCACCGGCGGGCCGTAGGCAGTGGTCGACCTGGTCTTCACCTCGACCACCACCACCGTCCCCTCCCGGCGGCACACGAGGTCGATCTCACCGTCCGGGCAGCGCCAGTTCCGCTCCAGGACGCGGTAGCCGGCCGCCTCGTACCACCGGGCGGTTGCCGCCTCACCGGCCACACCCAGGCGTCGTGCCCGCGCCGACGGCCCCTCCCCCCTGCGGGGCCCAGCGGCCGGACCGGTCATGCCCCCGAACGGTCGGGCGGCTGCCGACCTCGGGCCGGCAACCGCGAGCGATCGCTGACCCTTCGGGAGTCCCGCGGTCCCGCTCGACCAGGCTGCCGTCAGGGCGCTGCAGCGGAGCAGCAAGCCACCGCTTTACCGCACCACCCGCGGCTCGGTGGAGTGCACCTGCACCGGCCCAAGACCGTTCGGGGCCACCCACCGGGCAGGACTCATCAGTGTGTAGGAACGGTCGAAGGAAGCGTTCGGAAGAGCTGCCGGCCGACGTCCGGTTCGGGAGTAGCGTCGCCGCGGCCGGGGCCAGTCCGTCGACGAAGATGGCTGCTTGGCGTTGGGCGATCCGCTTCCAGTTGGTGACGTGCGGGAGCGGCTGGGAGACCATTGCCGCGAACAGGGCCACATCTAAAGGCGTGAGATCGGACCTGATCGTGTCGTCGTCCCGACCGTCGGGCAACGCGGCGACCGCCCGGGAGATCAACGAGGGGGCCTGGGGACGGGGGTCGGACTTCCCCGAGCCGAGATCGGCGGCCAGCACCACGCCTGCCTCGGCCCAGACTGCGGGGTGCGGGCGGCCGACCCGCTGGCCGGCGTGGTTCCAGGCGACACCTTCCTTCTTCGATCCGTACACCTCGACGTCGGTCACCCGCTCCGCTAGGCGGTCAGCCTGGTCCTTGGTGGCCGGCCGCTGGCCCCGGGGACCGGTGGCTGCTGTCGACCTGGACCCCTATAGCGGCCGGGCCCGACTGTCCTACCGGCGGGCCGCCGAGCTGTCCACTCGACCACGGGATGGAGCCTCCACCAGCTTCGCCACACCCGCATCCGGGAGCTCGAGGACGCCGGCTGCCCCCGCGGATTGGGGCCGCCGGAGTGACCGCTTCCAGCGCCTCTCCGGCCATCCTGGGAGACGAAGCTGCGAGACCACCGCCCCTGTCGACGAGCGGCCTACTGGTCCACGGGGAGGAGGTCGACAGCCCTGCCCCGGTCCTCGGCGCTGGGCCGGGTGTAAGCCCCCTGCTCCTGAGCGTGTCCCCAGCCGCAAACTAGATCCAGCCTTGGCAAAGCAGTCCGGGCGAAATGAGGCAAGTTTCGCGACGACTTCGACGCGTTGACGCACGTAGGGCTGGTTCGGTCGTTCCATGACGCCAACGCGGCGGCAAGGATGTGCCGTGGAGGATTCGAGGGCGAACGATGGGCGCGACGAAGCCGTTGGGGGTCCGAGTTGGGACTGCAGCGGAGCGGCCCCCGCCGACGGTCATGCAGCGGGTTCGCGGTCGCGAAGGACCGAACGCAAATCCTTGTCGAAGGCGCGCCATGCGCCATGCAGCGGTGACGGGGCGCGGGACGCGGCTTGCCGGCCTGAGCGGCCGCGAGCAGGAGGTGCTGTGTTGCATGGCCAGCGGGGACGCCAATGCGGACATCGCTCGCAAGCTCTACCTAGCTGCGCCGACCGTCAAGTCGCACGTGCGGCACATCCTGGCCAAGCTCGGCGCCACCAGCCGCGTGCAAGCCGTCTTGATCGCCCGTTCCGCCGGCGTCGGCGAACCCAGCGAGCTGGAGTCCTGAGCCGACCCGACCGCTTCTTCCGTAGCTGAGCTCGGCGGCGACCGCCTTCACCGGTGGCCGTGGACCGTCATTCTCGACCGGCCAGGATGTCGTCGAGGTTGGCGCCGGCGACGGGTCCGTCATACGTGAGGCGGCCGTCGAACATCCCGAGGCACCGGTCCGCCCTTCGTAGGAAGTCGTCCTGGTGGGTGGCGACGACGACGGCAGTCCCGTCCTCCGCCGCGCTGTCGATGAGGTCGAGGAGCGCGTCGCGGCCCGGACGGTCCAGCCCGACGAACGGCTCGTCGATGAGGAGCAGCGACGATGGACGGACGAAGCCGAGGACGAGTGACGTCTTCTGCCGGAGGCCCCGGCTGAGCGTCGCCGGCAGCTCCCCCAGCCGGTCTTCCAGGGCGAAGCTTCGTCCGAGGTGGTCGCCCACCTCCCGCCAGTTGTCGGTCTCGTGCAGGCGGGCGACGTACTCGATGTGCTCGGCCAGGCTCAGGTCGTCGTAGAGGACGGGTTGTCGGGCATGTAGGAGGTGAGGGCCCGAGCCGCGACCGCGCCGGGCTGCTCGCCGTCGACCGTGATGGTCCCCTTTGTCGGCTCGCTGAGCCCCGCCACCATCCGCAGGACGGTCGATTTGCCGGCCCCGTTCAGGCCCACCAGGGCCACGCGCTCGCCGGACAAGACCGAGAAGCTCACCCTGCGGACCGCCTCGACGTCGGCGAAGACCTTCGTCACGTTCGTCGCCTCGAGCAGCGGGCTCACTCGAAGCCCTTCCGCTCGGCCCACAGGCCGGCGACGGCGCCAAGGGCGAGCGGGAGCGCCGCCCAGCGAAGGGCACCGACGGCCGGACTTGCGCTCCCGCGAGCCGAGACGCCCGCCTCGAAGACGGGCAGGAGCCCGCAGCCGGCGATGGCGAAGGGGATGGCATCGCCGAGCAGGGACAAGGGTCCGAGGAGCTCCGGAGCAGCGGACTGCAGGTCCGGCGGGGCACCACGAAGGTTGGTGACCAACCCGGCCCCGGCGGTCGCCGCGACGGCGGGCACGACCGACGCCAGGCTGACGACCAGCAGATCACGGTTCGTACCGACGAGCGCCGCGCCCCCCACCGCGACCAGGGCGCAGGCCAGCCCTATGGCGAGGGCTACCGGCAAGTGCCGGCGCACCAGGACGGCGTCGGGGAGGGGAAAGCCCCGCGCCCAGATCCCCGTCTCCGCCTCCACGGCCAGCGCAGAGCACACCTCCACGCCGATCAACCACAGGACGACCCCACCGAGGGGGACGGCCCAGACGAAGCCGCCCCATGCCACCCGGGCGGCCAACCCGCCGAGGACCGCCAGCGCCGCGAGGCGCAGCAAGCGGGTCGAGGGCCACCGAGCGAGGCTCTCGACGTCGCGCTTCCACACGGCGAAACGCCGGCCCGAGCCCGGTCCCAATTCGAACCACGGCCGGCGGCGGGCCCGCTCCTGGGCCAAGAGCTTCGAGAGGGCGATGACCGTCCGGAAGTCCCGGGTCGCCAGGCCGAACTTGATGCGCGCGGCAAAGCCGGCTCTTCGCTCGGCCGCCTCGATGGAGAAGCCCGGCGCGGCGAGCACGCCGAGGGCCATGATCGCCACCACCGGGCCGAGGAGCACGAGCCCGCGGTCGTGGCGGAGGTAGGGGATCAAGGCCAGCTGCCCCAGCCAGCCGAACTGGGCCAGAGAACGACCGGTGGCCAGGGCCACGCAGCCCCATGCCACGGCGCCGAGTGCCACCAGGGTGACCGGCCGCCTCGGCAGGCGCAGGCCCGAGACGACCATGGCCGCGCCCGACGTCGCCCCGCCCACCGCCATGCCGAAGAGCAGGCCGTAGGCGACCCACGAGGGCCGGTCCCCGGGGAGCCGCAACGACGCCAGCACGCCGGCGGCCGCCCCGCAGAGCGCCCCCAGGACCGTCCAGCTCGCCATCTTCCGGACAGCGAAGGGGGTGAGCACCCGGCGGCGAGGGAGCGGCGCCGCGAGGACGTAGCGGACGTCGGGCGGATCGACCACGAGCGGGCCGCCCCGGACACCCGAACGCGCTCCGATCGCCACGGCGACCACGAGCAGCAGCCCGACCGCGGCGGGGCCGTACCGGCGGACGTTGGCCAACTGGTCCGGCGAGCTCTGCGCCTGGTGCAGCACGCTGGCCAGGTAGGCGGTCGCCAACGCCACGAAGAAGACGGTGACGTAGCCCTGGTAGAAGCGGTCGAAGCGCGCCGCGTTGTCGCCGAGCAGCCAGGCGCGGCGGACCCGGCGCATCTCACGGTACGCGGCAAGACCTTCCGACTCCACCGACTCCATCGACTCCACCGACTCCATCGACTCCACCGACCGGAGAACCTACCGATCCGCACCGCCGCCGAGGGCAGCGGCGGACCGTCGGCTTCGCCGGGCTCGTGCCGATCGCCCCGCGTCGGCCAGATCGGGGCCCGGGACCGACCGGCATGGACGACGACCGGTCAGAGCTCCTTCTCGGGCAGTCGCTCGACGTTGACGTCCCGGAAGGTCACCACCCGCACCGAGGGCACGAACCGCGCCGGGCGGTACATGTCCCACACCCATGCGTCGGTGAGCTCGAGCTCGACGCAGGCCGGCTGGCTGTCGGACCGCAAGGTGAGGGCGACGTCGTTGGCCAGGTAGAAGCGGCGCTCCGTCTCGACCACGTAGCCGAACATGGGAAGGACCGCCCGGTACTCCTGGACCAGCGCCAGCTCGATCTCGGCCTCGTAGCGCTCGAGCTCCTCCTCGCTCATCAGCGCGCGTCCTCGTCGGGTCGGCGGCCGGGCGCGGGGCACGGCGCCTCTTGGCTCGATCGCTGGCGCTCGCTCATCGGCGAGTCATCCCGGGCGAACGGCCCGCTTCTCCTTGATCTTCGCCGCCTTGCCCGAGCGCTGCCGCAGGTAGTACAGCTTCGCCCGCCGCACGTCGCCGTACGTCACGACCTCGAGCTTGGCGATGGTGGGCGAGTGCACGGGGAAGGTCCGCTCGACGCCGACGCCGAAGCTGACCTTGCGGACGGTGAAGGTCTCCCGCACGCCGACGCCCTGGCGGCGGATGACGGCGCCCTGGAACACCTGCACGCGCTCCCGGCTGCCTTCCACCACCCGCACGTGCACCTTCACCGTGTCGCCGGGCCGGAACGCCGGCACGTCGTCCCGGAGGCTGTCACGGTCGATGATCTCAGTGGGGTGCATGCGCGTCTTTCGGGCTGGCAGAAGAAGGGGTACCGGGCCCTGGATCGTAGCCGTGCTCGGCCAGCAGGCGCACCTCGCCCGCCCCGACCAGGAGCGCGACCTCGTCGGCCGTCAGCCCGCCCCGGGCGGTGAGCAGGTCGGGGCGCCGCCGGAGCGTGCTGCGCAACGCCTCGACGCGGCGCCACCGGGCGACGCCCCCGTGGTCCCCCGAGCGCAGCACCTCGGGGACGTCCCATCCCCGGAAGGTCGCCGGCCGGGTGTACTGGGGGTACTCCAGCAGCCCCTCGGCGAAGCTCTCCTCGTCGGTCGAGGCCTCGTTGCCCAGCGTGCCCGGCAGGAGGCGGGCCACCGCCTCGACGACCACCAGCGCCGGCAGCTCCCCACCGGCGAGGACGACGTCACCCACCGACAGCTCGTCGTCGACCAGGTGCTCGACGACCCGCTCGTCCACCCCCTCGTACCGGCCGCACAGGAGCGAGAACCCCCCGTCGGTGCCCGCCAACTCGGCCGCGACGGCCTGGTCGAACCGCCGCCCCCCGGGCGACAGCAGCACGAGGGGGCGGGGCAGCCCCTCGGACGCCTCGACCTGCTCGACGGCGGCGAAGAGCGGCCCGGGCATCAGCACCATCCCCGCCCCGCCGCCGAACGGCGTGTCGTCGACCGACCGGCGCCGGTCCCCGGCCCCCGCCCGCAGGTCGCGGACGCGCAGGTCCAGGACCCCCTGGCGGCGCGCCCGGCCGAGCAGGCTGCCCGTGCAGTAGCCCTCGACCAAGTCGGGGAAGATGGTGAAGAGGTCGACGCGCATGACCGCGCTCAGTCGACCAGGCCCTCGGGGACCTCGACCGTGACCTGCTCCCCCGGCTTCACGTCGGTGACGAACCGCAGCGGCACCAGGCCGCCGCCGTCGAGGACCAGCAGGTCGCTCGCCGGGTTGGCCTCGACGGCGACGGCCCGCCCGAGCACCCGGCCGTCGGCCGTCATCACCCGAGCCCCGACCATCTGATGGACCCAGAGCACGCCGGGGTCGTCGATGGGCTCGGCCAGCAGGACCTGGCCACGGAGCGCCTCGGCGCCCTCCCGGTCGGCCACGCCGGCGAACCGCACGAGGTAGCGCCCCTGGTGCGGCCGGGCCGCCGCCACTTCGAGCGGGGCGCCGTCGTCGACCAGCAGGGTCGTGCCGGGCGCCAGGCGCCGCGACGGGTCGCTCCACAGCTCGACCACCACCTCGCCCGTGAGCCCGTGGGGGCGCGCCACCCGACCGACCTCGAGGAGCCCCGTGGGGGCGGGCACGCCCTCAGTCGTCGACGATGTCGACGACAGTCCGCACGTCGTCGCGGGCCCCGGCCACGCCGACGAGCGTCCGGATCGCCTGGGCCGTGCGGCCGCGGCGGCCGATCACCCGGCCCATGTCGTCGGGGGCCACGTGCAGCCGGAGGACGAGCGAGCCCCGCCGGTCCTCGGTGCGCACCACGACGGCGTCCGGCTCGTCGGCCAGCGACTCGGCGAGGTAGGAGAGGACCGCCTGGGCGGTGCCGGCGACGGTCTGGTTGCCGACCTCGGCCGGGGCGCCGGATCCCTCGCCAGCGACCGTGTTGACGTCGCCGGGCTCGTAGGCGTCGTCGTCGTCCTCGTCCCCGAGCGCACCGTCGACGACGTTCACGTCGCCCGGCTCGTAGGCGTCGTCGTCGGCCGGGGCGCTCACTCGACCGCCTCGGTGACGGCGGCGGTTGTCGGCTCGACTGCGAGCGTCGGCTCGGCCGCAGGCGTGGCCGCCGGTGCGACCGCGACCGGGGCACCGCGCTCGTCCAGGGTCCCGGTCGTCCGCAGCAGCCGCTGCACCCGTTCGGTTGGCTGCGCTCCCTGGCGCAGCCACTTGAGCGCCTTCTCGTGGTCGATGGAGATCACGGCGTCCGGGTCGGCCGCCGAGCGGCCCCGGGGCGCGTAGGTGCCCACGATCTCGAGGAAGCGGCCGTCACGGGGCGAGCGGCTATCGGCCGCCACCACCCGGTACGTCGGCTGCTTCTTCTTTCCCATCCGCACGAGGCGGAGCTTCACTGCCACGAGCCATCTACCTCCATCGTCCTGGCGCTGTCGGCCCCATTCTCGCAGGTCTGCGAGGCCCCCCGCCCACTTCCGGCGCGAGCGGGCCGCAGGTGCGCCTCCGGTGCCGTGCTACCGGCTCTTGGGCGGGGTCACCCGGCCGCCCGTCTTCTGCTTGCCCGTGGCGCCTCGGCCACCCTTGGCGCTGCCACCACGGCCGCCACCGGCACCCAGCCCGGCCTGCGGTCCACCCCCGGGGACACCGCCACCGGCGCCACCGGCACTCCCGCCGAAGAGGGCCGCCAAGTCGGGATCGAGGTCGTCGCCACCACCACCGCCGTCGCCGAGGGCGCTCAGCTGCTTGCGGGCGGCACGCATGCCGCCCCGCCCGCCGCCGCCCATGCCGCCCATCCCGGCGAGCCCCGGAAGGCCGCCGGGCCCACCGCCGGCCATGCCCTTCATCATCTTCTGCATCTCCCGGAACTGCTTGAGCAGCTGGTTCACGTCCTGGGTCGTCGTCCCGCTCCCCTGAGCGATGCGGGCCTTGCGGGAGCCGTCGATGGCGCCGGGCTCGCCCCGCTCCACCGGCGTCATGGAACGGACGATGGCCTCGACCCGGGACACCTCCCGATCGTCGATCTGGTCGGCCGCCTGGCGCAGCTCCTTGGACATCCCGGGCATCAGCCGCATGATCCCGCCGAGCGAGCCGAGCTTGCGGACCTGCTGGAGCTGGTCGAGAAAGTCCTCGAGGGTGAACCGCCCCTCCATGAGCCGGCCGGCCGACTTGGTGACGGCGTCGCGGTCCATCGTCCGCTCGGCCTGCTCGATGAGGGTCAGGACGTCGCCCATCCCGAGGATCCGGTCGGCCATCCGGTCCGGGTGGAAGAGGTCGAAGTCCTCCACCTTCTCGCCGGTCGAGGCGAAGACGATCGGCCGGCCGACGACGCCCTTCACCGACAGCGCCGCCCCGCCGCGGGCATCGCCGTCGAGCTTGGTCAGGACGACCCCGTCGAGCGCCAGGGTCTCGTGGAAGGCACTGGCCGTCGCCACCGCGTCCTGGCCGGTCATGGCGTCGACGACCAGGAGGGTGTAGTGCGGGGCCGTCGCCCCCGAGATCCGGCGGACCTCGTCCATGAGCTCGGCGTCGATGGCCAGGCGGCCCGCGGTGTCGACAATGCACACGTCGCGACCCAGGCGCCGAGCCTCCTCCACCCCGGCGGCGGCGACCGCGACCGGGTCGGTCGGCTCGCTGTACACGCTCACCCCGACCTGGCCCCCGAGCACGCGGAGCTGCTCCACCGCTGCCGGGCGTTGCAGGTCGGCACCGACGAGCAAAGGGTTGCGCCCCTGCTGCTTCCACCAGCGAGCCAGCTTCGCCGCGGTGGTCGTCTTCCCGGACCCCTGCAGGCCGGCGAGGAGCACGACCGTCGGCGGACGGGAGGCGTACGTGAGCCGCAGGGTCTCACCGCCGAGCACCCCTACCAGCTCCTCGTGGACGGCCTTCACCACCTGCTGGCCCGGCGTCAGGCTCTTCGTGAGCACCTCGCCGGCGCAACGGGCCCGGACGCCGTCGACGAACGCCCGCACCACGCCGACCTCGACGTCCGCCTCGAGGAGGGCGGTACGGATCTCGCGCAGCGACTCGTCGAGATCGGCGTCGGAGAGCCGGCCCCGGCTGCGCAGGCGGCCACTGATCCGCTCCAGGCGGTCGGAGAGGGCGTCGAACATTCGACCGCCAGGCTACCGGACGAGGTGGTCCTCTCCCCCGGCAGCAGCGCCCCGCCCCCCGGCACGGCCGGTGCCCTCGGGGCGAGCGCTCACGCGCCGAGCAGCGCCCCCACGAACTCCTCGGCGTCGAAGGGCACCAGGTCGTCGGGTCCCTCCCCCAGGCCGACGAGCTTGACCGGCAACCCGAGCTCCCGCTGGATAGCCAGCACGATCCCGCCCTTCGCCGTGCCGTCGAGCTTGGTCAGCGCGACACCGGTCACGGCCACCGCCTCGGTGAACTGGCGCGCCTGCGCCAGGCCGTTCTGGCCGGTGGTGGCGTCGAGCACGAGGAGCACCTCGGTCACCCGCCCCGGGGGCCGGTCGGCCACCCGGCGGATCTTCTTCAGCTCCTCCACCAGGTTGACCTTGGTGTGCAGCCGGCCGGCGGTGTCGGCCAGGACCAGGTCGTTGCCCCGAGCGGCCGCCCGCTGCACGGCGTCGAAGACGACGGCGCTGGGGTCACCGCCCTCGGCGCCACGCGCCAGCTCTGCCCCGGTGCGCTCGGCCCAGCGCGACAGCTGCTCGCCAGCCGCCGCCCGGAAGGTGTCACCCGCTGCCAGCAGCACCGACCGACCGGCGGCGGCCTGCTGCCGTGCCAGCTTGCCCACCGTCGTCGTCTTGCCCACGCCGTTCACGCCCACGAACAGCCAGACGTTCACCACGCCGGGCTCTTCGTCGAAGCGCAGCCCGCGCCCGACGGGCGCCACGACCTCGAAGTCGGCCCCGGGGAGGGCGCCGTGGCCGGCGGCGAGCTCGGCGTCGGTGGCGCCGTCCCAACGGCGCTCGACCGCCAGGATGTCGAGGACGTCGGCCCGCAGGGCGGTGACGAGATCGTCGCCGCCGACGACCTCCTTGGCGTCGACGCGGCGGCGCAAGTCCGCCAGGAGGGCGTCGGTGGTGGCGACGCCGACGTCGGCTCGCAACAGCATCTCCTCCAGGTCGTCCCAGTCCTCCGGGGCCACGGCGCGGCCACGTAGGCCGCGCAGGCCGGCGAAGACGCCCCGCGCCCTGCCCAACCGGTCCCGGAAGGTCGGCACCTCGACGGTGGGGGCCTCGGGCTCGGGTGGGGCCAGGGGACCACGGGACGGCGGTGCGGTGGGGGCCTCGGTGACCGGGGCGGCGGCGGGGGTCTCCGGTCGCTGCGAGGGCGGTCGGGTGAACCCGCCACCGCGCCGGCGCCCGGTGAGCAGGGTCGCGCCCCCGATCACCACCACCACGACGGCGAACCCGATGGCGACCCAGATCCAGACGGCGATGACGGCGATCATGGAGCTGCGAGCCTAATGGGCCGATCCGGGGGCCGGCCGGGCCACGGGACCGGTCAGGACGGTCGGTCAGGGCGCCGCCGGAGCGCCGGCCTCCTTGGTCACCTTCTGGCTGATCACCTGAGAGGACCCGCCGGGCGCCATCGTGACGCCGTAGAGGGCGTCGGCCGTCTCCATCGTGCGCTTCTGGTGGCTCACGATGATGCGCTGTGCCTCGTCCCGGAACTCCCGGACCAGCCTCAGGAAGCGGTGGAGGTTGACGTCGTCGAGGGCCGCCTCGACCTCGTCCATCAGGTAAAAGGGCGACGGCCGGCTGCGGAAGACGGCGAAGAGGAAGGCCAGGGCCGCCAGCGCGCGCTCGCCGCCCGAGAGCAGCGACACCCTGCGCACGTTGCGCCCGGCCGGCCGGACCTCCACCTCGACGCCCGTGTGGAGGAGGTCCTCGGGATCGGTCAGGCTGAGCCTCCCGGTGCCTCCGGGGAACAAGCCGGCCACCAGGTGGGAGAAGTGCTCGTTCACGTCGGCGGCGGCGGCGGCGAACGTCTCGACGATCTCCCGGTCCAGTGCCCGGGCCACCTCCTGGAGCTCGCGGCGGGCCGAGCGGACGTCCTCCATCTGGGTGTCGAGGTCCTGGTGACGCTCCTCCAGCGCCGAAAGCTCGTCCAGAGCCAGGGGGTTGACCGGTCCGAGGGAGGCGAGCTTCCCCGCCAGGGCGGCGGCGTGGGCGGCGGCGGCGACCCCGTCGGGCAGGTCGGGCGCCGACAGCCCCTGGACCTCCTCGGGGTCCCCCCCGAGCTCCGTCCGCACCATCTCGGCCAGCGCCTCGCTCCGCAGCGAGACCTCGGCCGCCTCCCGGTCGAGCCAACGCGAGCGCTCGGCCATCTCCGTCTGGCGTCGCTCCGCCGTCGACCGGTCCCGCCGGATGGCCTCGAGCCGCTCGCCGCCGGCGCGCACCTGCTCGAGCTGGAGCCGGTAGTCGGCGCGCAGCCCGTCGAGGACCGACTCGAGCCGCCGTCGCTGGTCCTCGACCACCCGGCCCAGCCGCTCGAGGGCGACCCCGTCCGCCTCGAGGCGAACGCGGCGCGCCGCCGCCGCTTCCCGCTCCTCGGCGTGGCCGGCGAGCCGGCGCTCGACCTCGGCGTGGCGCTGGGCCAGCACGCGCTGTCGCTCGACCAGCCCGGCCTCACGCACCTCGAACGCCCGGCGCCGGTCGGCCTGGTCGGACCGCCGGCGTACCAGTGCCGCCCAGGCCTGGGCCGCCGCCTCGGCCCGGGCCTGGGC
>JBOGGF010000168.1:0-6144 GCA_050743965.1 Acidimicrobiales bacterium | reverse complement strand
GGGGGCCGACTTGTCAGCTGCCCACCACGTCCACGCAGCGCGCCCCGCGGTCAGATATAACGATCACCTCTTGGCCCCGCTCGATTGGTTGATCGGCGTAGGCGATGAACGCCTCGCTCCCGCCCCGTATGGAGACGCTGACCTCGCCAGCACGGCCCCCTCCCGGGATGGCGACGGTCACGTAGCCGGACTTTCCGGCAAGCGAGTCGTCGGGGTATGTCATCAACTCTCCATTCGGTGGCGCACCAGACGGTATACCCACGGTCGTCGAGGACCGCGGTGCCCTCGCGGCGTCGTTGCCTACCTGTGGACCGTCACCAAGTAGTCGAGCGTCTCTGTGAGCCTGATGACGTCGGCGTACTTCATGTGCATGTCGAACAGGTTGACCTTGTGGGAGACCTGGCTCCGGTCGGCGACGCACTCGTACGGCACGACCACGTTGAGGTTGTTCATGAAGGCGTCCAGTACGGTGGCTCGGACGCAGCCGCTGGTGGTCATCCCGGTGACGATGACGGTGTCCACGCCGGCGTAGATCAGCAAGGACGTGAGCGACGTCCCATAGAAGGCGCTCGGCTTGTACCCCTTGTAAATGACCACCTCACCCTCGATCGGCGCCAGCTCGTCGACGATCACGTCTCCCGGTGGCGTCCCTTCGGGTACGCCTCGCCGCCCCGACGTCTTCCATCGCCCTCGTTCTGCCGGGGTCTCGACGTAGTTGGGATCGACGTGGGCCTTGGTGAAGAACACTGGGATGCCGGTCGCCCGAGCCGCGTCGAGCAGTTCTCGGTTGGCCACCACCGCTGGCCGGCCGGTCCGGCTCCACCCGGTCGGGTACGCCGAGTCGACGAACTGGCGGGTCATGTCGACGACGACGACTGCGGGGCGATGCCCAGCGGTCAGCGGACGGTCCTCGTGCTCGAAGCCGTCCCGAAAACCTTCGGCGTCCTCATTGGGGATGAGATCACGCCATGGCTTGGGGATCATCGCTCGCCTCCCTCATCTCATCCGCGACCGGCCATCTTGGTCCCAACGCGAAGAGTGTGCACGCCAACAGATCTGCGATGGTCTCATCACCACAGCCTTGGGCGCACGCCCACCGTGCGCTCGGGAACGGACATGGCGTTCTCGACTACCGGTCAGCGGAGCGCCGTACCGATCGCCGAGCAGCGTGGGCAGGTCAGAGACAACGTTCGAGCGCTCACGATCCTCGTGCAGATTCGGTCATCACTGAGCGTCGGGCCGTTCCGGTTCGTCGGAGCCCACCGTCCTGGTGGGTCCGTGACGACCCGGGCGACCCGGGTGCCCCGTAGGCCATCAGGAGCAACGCGGCAGTCCTCTGGACGTCGTTCGACGAGCCGGGCCGCGCTCATGGGTGGCCGTCCCTAACCTGGTCGCACGGACGCCGAGACCGCCGTCTTCCCGACCGACGACCCGAGGGGCCCTTCCGCCGCGGGCTGGTCGGTCGGGGGGCGCCAGAACGAGGAGCCACCGACGATGAGCCGTGACGAACGTGACGAGCGGGACGACAGGGCCCTCCCCCGGTGGCGGCAGCGCCTGGGACGGCTCGGGATCTGGGTTTCCGGTCCGGCGATCGACGACGGGCCCGGTGAGCTCGCCCGCCTGGTCGAGCGTCTGGGCTACACCGGCCTGTGGATCGGCGGCGGCAATCCCGACCCTGCGGCCTTCTCGCGTCTCGAGGCGGTGCTCGCTGCTACCGATCGACTGGTGGTGGCGACGGGCATCGCCAACATCTGGGCGTGGGAGCCCGCGGCGATGGTCGCACAGGCGGACCGGCTCGTGGCCGCCTTTCCGGACCGCTTCGTCCTCGGCCTCGGTGTCAGTCACGCTCCCGTCGTCGCGCACCTCGGGCGCCAGTACGAGCAGCCGTACGCCGCGATGGTCGCCTACCTCGACTCGCTCGACACGGCCGACGGCACCGGCGGTGAACGGGTGCCACGGTTGCTCGCGGCGTTGGGGCCACGCATGCTTCAGCTCTCGGCCGCCCGGAGCGCCGGCGCCCATCCCTACCTGACCACGCCGGAGCACACGACGAGCGCCCGGGAGACCCTCGGCCTTCACCCGCTGCTCGCGCCCGAGCAGGCGCTCGTGCTCGAAGAGGACGCCGACGTCGCCCGCCGGATCGGCCGGTCCTATCTCGAGCGGTACCTCCGTCTCCCCAACTACACCACCAACCTCCGCCGCTTCGGTTGGACCGCCCACGACATCGAGGACGGGGGGAGCGATGCCCTCGTCGACGCTCTCGTCCTCCACGGGAGCCCGGACCGCGTGGTCGACGGCGTGAGGGCCCACTTCGAGGCCGGTGCCGATCATGTCTGCATCCAGCCCCTCGCCGCCGCGGGCGGTGTCGACCGCCACGCGCTCGAGCTCCTCGCGCCGTCGCTCGAGGGCGGTTAGCCGTCGCCGACCGTTGCCGGTGTCACAGGCAGCGCGACACGTGTGGGACGATCTGAGATCACGGTGACAACACTCCAGACCACAGCGCTACGGCCGGTCCATCCGCACGTGATCGTGCTGTTCGGTGCCACCGGGGACCTGGCCCGGCGGAAGTTGCTGCCGGGTCTCCTCCGGTTGTCCCACCACGGCCTGCTACCGGAGTTCCGGGTGATCGGCACCTCCCTGGACGAGCTGGACGACGAGGGCTTCCGGGCCTTCGCCCTGACGGCATGCCGCGAGTTCGCCGGGGACGAGACGGACAGCGATCACTGGCCCGTCTTCGCCCGTCGGCTCCGCTACGTCCCCCGGCACGACGGTCCCGATGGCCTGCGCAAGGCAGTCGAGCTGGACGAGGAAGCGCTCGGTGGCCTGCCCCGGCGCCTGCACTACCTGAGCATCCCGCCGGTGGCGGCCCGGACGGTGGTCGAGACGCTGGGCCGAGCCGACCTGACCGAGCGAGCCCGGATCGTGATGGAGAAGCCGTTCGGAACCGACCTGCACAGCTCCCAGGTCCTCAACGGCGTGGTGCGGCAGACGTTCGAGGAGCAGCAGGTCTTCCGCATCGACCACTTCCTCGGGAAGGAGGCTGCGCAGAACATCCTCGCATTCCGGTTCGCAAATGGCCTGTTCGAGCCGATCTGGAACCGCCAGCACATCGACCACGTCCAGATCGACGTGCCCGAGTCGCTCCTCGTGGGGAGCCGGGCCAGCTTCTACGAAGCCACCGGAGCCTTCCGGGACATGGTCGTCACCCATCTCTTCCAGATCCTGGCCTTCGTCGCCATGGAGCCGCCCACGGCGCTGGCGTCGGACGCGATCAACGAGGAGAAGGACAAGGTCTTCCGGTCCCTCCTACCCCTCGACGTGCACCAGGTGGTCCGGGGACAGTACCGAGGCTACCGGTCGACCCCCGGAGTCGCCCCCGACTCGGACACGGAGACCTTCGTGGCCCTTCGGTGCGAGCTCGACAACTGGCGCTGGAGCGGGGTGCCGTTCTACCTGCGCACGGGCAAGGGGATGGCCGCGGGGGCCCGGATCGTGTCCATCGCCTTCCGGGAGCCGCCCAAGAGCATGTTCCCTGCCGGTGCCGGCGTCGGGGCGCATGGCCCGGACCACCTCACGTTCGACCTGGCCGACGATGCCCGGTTGTCGCTGTCCTTCTACGGCAAGCGCCCCGGTCCCGGCATGCAGCTGGACAAGCTGAGCCTGCAGCTGGCCTTCGAGGAGACCGAGCACGGGCGCGACGTCCTGGAGGCCTACGAACGCCTGCTCCACGACGCCATGAGCGGAGACCAGACCCTGTTCCCCAGCGCCGACGGCATCGAGCGCCTGTGGGAGGTGTCGCAGCCGCTGCTGGACGACCCGCCACCAGCACTGCCGTACCCGGAGGGTTCGTGGGGACCCCCGGCCATGCACGAACTGGTGGCGCCCCATCGATGGCGGTTGCCGTTCGAGCGCGGCTGGCGCCTCCCCGGCTGAGCCGCTGCTGCCGCCTCTCAGCTGGCTCGGCGCTCGGTGAGCACCCGATCCAGCGCCGCCATCTGGCCGGTCACGTGCTGGACCGGATCGAGCAGTCGTCTCGTCGACTCGTCCATGGCGACGCGCAGCCGGTCGTAGCCCTCCACGAACGCTGCCTGGATGGCGGCGGCGCCGTCCAGCATTGCCTGGGCCAACTGGTGCTGGCGCTCGGCCTCGGCCAACTTCGCCTCCCGCTCCGCCCGCGCGCCCTCGACCAGCTCGGTCGCCTGCGCCCTGGCCGACGCCAGGCGATCCTCGGCCTGCGTCTCGGCATCCCGGAGCACCGACTCGGTCACCGTCCGCGCCGCTGCCAGCACGTGCTCCGCTTGTGCATCGGCCTCGGCCCGCACCTGACGAGCGTAGATCAGCGCCTCGCTGCACAACTTCGCCGCTTCCTCGTTGGCCTCGCGCGCCGCTTCTTCGACATCGGCTTGGACGGCCCGGCGCTGGGCGTCGAGCTCGGCGCCAGCCCGCTGACGTAGTGCAGCGGCCCACTCGGTGGCATCCCGGCGGACCTCGTCCGCCTCCCGTCGACCCTCCGCCACGGCCCCATGGGCCTCCACCAGCAGCTCGTCGGCCGAGTCGTGCGCGGCGGCGGCCTCGTCCCTGGCGATCCGCAGGATGGTGGCGGCGGCCTCGCTCCCCAGCAGAGCCACCTCGACGTCGGAAAGGCCAGTCAGGTCCAGGCAGCGGCTGCGCACCTCCGCCAGCTCCGCCTCGAGCTCGGCGATGCGCGACTGTCGGTCGTCGCTCGCCCGGGCGGCGACCTCCAGCACGGCGACGCGGGCGCGCAGCGCCACCGTCTCGTCGCCGTCCACGTTGGCCTGTGCCCTCCGGAACCATGAACGCCGAGCCCGGACCACCGCCGGCGCACCGATCGGCCCTCGCACCACTGCGGGTCCCGCCAGCGGCGCGGCCAGCTCCTGTGAGTCGGGTGCGGCCGCGCTGGCCTCCCCGGTCGACGCGATCATCGCGACCTCCTTGCCGCCAATTGAGGGATGCCCGCCAGTCGCAATCCCCGCTACGCCAGCGTAACGCCGGGGACCGCCGCTGCGGGGGACCGGTCAGCCCGGGATGTCCCTCCACGCATCCGCCACGAGCTCGAAGGAGCGCCGACGCGCCAAGGGATCGTGCACCCGGGTGGTGAGCATCAGCTCGTCGGCTCCGGTCCGGGCGACCAGCGCGTCGAGCCCGTCACGCACCGCGTCGGGTTCGCCCACTACGTGGGTGGCCATCACCGAGTCGACGAGCTCGCGCTCCTGGGGCGTGTACGCGTAGCCGGCGGCAGTCTCGGGGCTCGGCAGCGGGGTGAGCCGGTTGGTACGGAGGAAGAGAGTCGAGAGCGCGGTCGAGCCCGCCAGCCATTGCGCCTCTGCGGCGGCCGGCGCGCACACCACGGCCACCGCCACCATCGCGTGCGGCGCCTCGCAGACGGCGGATGGCCGGAACGCCTGCCGGTACCGGTCGAGCGCCGGTTCGGTGTAGCGGGGGTTGAAGTGGTGGGCGAAGGAGAAGGGCAGCCCGAGCAGGCCCGCCAGCTCGGCCGAGAAGAGGCTCGAGCCGAGGAGCCACACCTCCGGCAGGTACCCGACGCCCGGCATCGCCCGTGGATGCTCGACTGCACCGGTGAAGTACCCGATCAGCTCGACCAGGTCGTCGGGGAAGCGCTCGGCGCCGAGGTCGGCCGTGCGCCGCAGGGCCCGTGCCGTCAGGGCGTCGGTCCCCGGGGCGCGACCGATGCCCAGGTCGACCCGCCCGGGATGGAGGGCCTCGAGCGTGCCGAACTGCTCGGCGATCACGAGCGGTGCGTGGTTCGGCAGCATGACGCCGCCCGATCCGACCCGGATGGTGGAAGTCGCCGCCGCCACGTGGGCCAGGAGGACCGCCGGGGCCGAGCTGGCCACGGCCGGCATGCCGTGGTGCTCGGCCACCCACAGCCGGCGGTACCCGAGCCGCTCCACCTCCCGGGCCACCTCCGTCGTCTCGGCCAGCGCTTGGGAGGCTGAGGAACCGTCGGCCACCGTGGCCACGTCGAGCACGGACAAGGGGGGATGAGCCACCACGGTGTCAACGTTGCCACCGGCGGCTGGCTTCCCGCCCATCCGCTGGTCCGCCAGCCCGGGGGGCGCTCGGCGACGGGTCCCGGCACGCGAGGCCACCGAGCCGCAGGGC
>JBOGGF010000167.1:0-1513 GCA_050743965.1 Acidimicrobiales bacterium | reverse complement strand
GGCCCACCCACCGCGTGGGTGGGCCGCCTCCCGGGCTCCCGATGTTCGGGCCGACGAGTCGATCGTCAGGGTGAGGGAGCATTCACCCTTGGCATCGCCAATGCTAGGCCCTCCGCTCCGTGCTGTCTAGGGCCTTTCATCAGCTTTCTAGCGCGTTCTTGTCATTCCGGTGCGTCACTCTGGCCGACTTCCCCTGGCGCGCCGTCGTCGCCGTGCACCACATGCCCGGATGGAGCGCAGGATGGGACAATGGGTGGTCAGTGGATCGAACGGCGCGAGGCGGAGGCACGGCGATGGAACCGGCGGCGAAGGGTGACGAAGAGCTCGGGCGGCGGCTGCGCCGCCTGCGCACCGAACGCGGCCGCTCCACCGCGGAGGTCGTGGACGCCTGCACACTGCCTCTCAGTGCACTCGGAGCCTACGAGCGGGGCCAGCAGGCGGTGCCGGCCACCCGCCTCGCCCGCCTGTGCACCTTCTACGGCGTCACCGTCGACGACGTGCTCGGTGCCGCGCCGGCGCGGCGGTCGGTAGCCGGGATCGCGCTCGACACCGTCCGGGTGCCCTTCGACCTCCAGGGACTGGAGCGTGTCCGCAACAAGAAGGCCAAGACGGCGGCCGAAGTCGTGGGTGCCATCCGGCAACGGCGCAGCACCGTGCGTCCCTCCGACGGGGTGTTCGTCATCCGCAGGGACGACCTGTTCACGATCGGCGCGATGGTCGGGATGAGCGTGGACGCACTGGTGGAGCTCCTCCGGGCAGAGGGGGCCCTGCGCAATCCGACGGGCCGACCACCGAAGGTGAGGGCGGGCGTTCGACGCTGAGCCACGGGCCGACCGGGATGGGCGACGACCGGTCAGCTCCTTCTCAGGCAGTCGCTCCACGTTGACGTCGCGGAAGGTCACCACCCGCACCGACGGCACGAACCGCGCCGGGCGGAACATGTCCCACACCCATGCGTCGGTGAGCTCCAGCTCGACGCAGGCCGGCTGGCTGTCGGACCGCAAGGTGAGGGGGACGTTGTTGGCCAGGTAGAAGCGGCGCTCCGTCTCGACCACGTAGCCGAACATGGGAAGGACCGCCCGGTACTCCTGGACCAGCGCCAGCTCGATCTCGGCCTCGTAGCGCTCGAGCTCCTCCTCGCTCTGGCCACGATCGGGCACGGCGCGGCGGGTTAGGGGGCGCGTCGGGAGCGGCGGTGTACGCCGCGCCCGGACGGGGCCGGGCCTCAGCCCGGAAGGCCGTCGAGGAGCGACTCGGTGAGGCGGACCAGCGCTCCGGCCACGGCCGCCGAGCGGACGCCGATGGTGGCCGCAGCCGCCTCGTCGGCGTGCTGCCGGGCCACGGCGACGGTGGTGGGCACAGCGGACGACTCGCTGATGATGGCGCGGGCCTTCTCCCGCTCGGGCAGGTCGAGCGGGCGGCCGAGCAGCGTCCGCAGCTCGGGGCCGGCGCCGCCGTCGGCCAGCGCCAGGAGGACCGGGAGGGTGTAGATGCCCTCCGCCAGGTCCTGGCC
>JBOGGF010000166.1:0-2127 GCA_050743965.1 Acidimicrobiales bacterium | reverse complement strand
GTCCTGCGCACTGCCCGCCGCGACCGACCCGTCCGCCGGGAACAGTTCGTCGACGATGGCCGACACCTCCGCCAGCCGCGGCAGCGGATCCGCCTCGGGCAGCACCGACCCGGCTTCCGCGGCCTCGGCGATCAGCTGGACCAGATCCATCAGGAGCTCGGCGAGCATGGTTCGGACCAGTCGTGCCTGGTCACCGGGGGCGGTCGGCTCCATTTCGGCAACCAGCGCACGACAGTCGTCTATGACGCCCAGTAATTGGGCATATTCGTTCCAGTACTCGTCCATCGGGTCTCCCCTCCACGATGTGACAGCAGCACGTCGGCACCGCAGCCCGCCTTGGGCGTCTGCAATTGCCGGAGTCATCGTAGCTGACTACGCTTCAGATCGCGCAATAATCCGAATATGGGTAACGCACCTGGGAGGGGACCCCATGGACGAGGGAGACTGGGCCGTCATCGCCGCCCTCACGACGGCGCAGGAACGCGAGCGCGTGCGTGCCACGCTCACGCCCGACAATAGCGAGCGCTTCGACCTCTTCTGGCTGAAGCTCGGGGAGGCGAAGGACCAGCCGCAGCGCATCCACGCACTGAGCACCGAACTCGTACGCATTCTGCGACGAGCGCTTCCCGACGATCAGCTGCCGCGGTGGCGCTGGCACTCCGGCGCCACGGTCCCGGCACGGGAGGCCGAGGCTCTGGAGTTGCTGTTCGGAACTCAGGACCCTCCCTCGGCGCTGCCGCCCCCGCCATCACCTACGTCATCCGCCACGCCTTCCCCCGCCGAGGTCTGGCACGAGGCCACCCAACGGCTCTTGAGCGCTCCTGCCTTCGATGACCAGCAGCTATTGTCCGCCCAGCAGGATCCGCTGCAGCCGAACCTCATCCGGCTGGAGCGCGCGGACGGGGCGTTCCAGCTTCCCGCCTTCCAGTTCGGGCCGCGGCGGGAGCCGATTCCGCTCGTCTTGGCGGTCAACGAACTGCTCGGGGCGGATGAGGATCCGTGGGCCGCGGCCGACTGGTGGCTTGAGTACAACCTCTGGCTGCACGCCGCACCGGTAGCAGTGCTCTCCTATGTGCCGGACGACTACGTGCTCTCCGCCGCCCTGACCGCGCTGGAGGGACCGTGAGCGACTCGTCTCGGCCCAGTGGGCTGCCCACGCGCCGCATCTCGCCGCCCGAGCGGGAGACGCTCCGGGCCGGAACCAAGCTGTACCGCATCCACGACCGGAACTACCGGGCTGACGCGTTCAAGACCTCCGTCGTCGACGCGCACTTCGGCGGCGGTCGCTTCGACAGCACGCTCAACGCCGTCTATCCGTACCTGTACGCCGCGCCCGAGCCGGGGACCGTGATCGCCGAGACGCTGCTGCGCGGCCTCCCGTTCGATCCGGGGCGTTCCAGGATCCTGCCGAACAAGACCGTGTCAAAGTACTGTTTCTCCGAGGTCGAGCTGGCCGAGGACGTGACCCTGCTGTCGCTGTGCACCATGCGCGGGCTGCTCGCGGTCGGCCAGACCGGCTGGCTGGTGCAGTGTGAGCAGCCCGAATACCCGTTCACCCGCCGCGTCGGCCACTGGCTGCGGGACCAGGCGCCGTGGGCGCAGGGCTTCGTCTGGCTGTCCAAGCGCAATCAGGGCGAGAGGTCGATGATCCTGTTCGGCGACCGCTTCCCGGCACCGCAGCAGCCGGGCGGCGTCACCCCGATCGTGCGCCAGACCGCGCAGCCGTCCATCGACTTCGCCGACGACGCCGGGATCACTTGGCTGAACGACCGGCTCGCGCAGTTCCGCATGGCAGTGCGGTCCAAATCCCACTGACCACCTCCGCCCGGCCCGGCCCAGCCACCACACTTTGGTCACGATCGAGTAGAGATCACCAGGTTGTCCGTATCCGAGGTCGTCATAGCGAGAAAGATTAATCAACCGGAAGATGCTTTATCCAGCATCAGCTCATGCATGATGCGACGAGGCGAAAACAGCCGCGTTACCCAGGGGTGGGACATGCGACAGATCACAAGCGACTGCGGTGACCTCTACCGCGTCGAAGACAGGCCCTTGCCGGGCGACAGCAGGCAGACGACGCCGTTCCTGTGCCGGGACGAGCGTGGGCTCACGTGCATATACCTGGAG
>JBOGGF010000165.1:0-22331 GCA_050743965.1 Acidimicrobiales bacterium | reverse complement strand
CTCGAGGCCCGGCCGGCGCCGTTCCGCCCCACGACCCACCCGACCGACAGGACGAGCCGTGACCGCCCAGATCCCCCGGCCTCCCAGCGCCCGCCCCGGCGCCCCGGCGCCGTGGGCCGGCCTCCCGGCCGACGCCCGCCGTGGGCTGACAGTGTCCTCGGTCGTCGGCGCCATGGCGGCGGCGGGGCGGACCGGGTCGATCGGGCAGCTGGTGGCCGAGCCCATGGCCGGGCCGGCTGTCGTCGGGGCACCGCCCCCGGTGGTGCCGGTGCCCACCGAGCCGCTGCCGGCGGCCGTCCTCGTGGCCGTGTTCGAGGAGGCGGGCGAAGCGCGGGTCCTCCTCACCCGCCGGGCCGCCACCCTGCGATCGCACCGGGGCGAGGTCAGCTTCCCCGGTGGCCGGGTCGAGCCGGGCGAGCACGTCGTGGCCGCGGCCCTGCGGGAGGCGGAGGAGGAGGTCGGCCTGGCGGTCGACGCCGTGCGCCCCGTCGGCTGGTTGCGGCCCCTGCCCGCCTTCTCCTCCCGGTCGTGGATCACCCCGATCGTCGGGCTCCTAGACGATCGCCCGGTGGTGGTGCCGAGCGCCGACGAGGTCGCCCGGGTGTTCGACGTGGCCCTGGCCGACCTCCTGGACGAGGGCGTCTTCCACGAGGAGCGCTGGGTCCGGGACGACGGGCCTGTGCCCGGCTCGCCCGACGCGTCGTACCCGGTCTGGTTCTTCGCCGTGGCCACAGAGGTCGTCTGGGGGGCTACGGCCCGCATGCTGGTGGACCTGCTCTCGGTGGTGCTCCGTCTGGGGGGTTGAGGCCCGCGTCGGCGCCGTGGGGGCCCGAATTCGCCCCCGCCAGGGCCCCGGGGCGCCGGGGCCAGACGGTAGGGTGGGCAGGGGGCCGAGGCTGGAGGAGACGCGGTGGCAGAGATCGAGATCGGCATCTTCAAGTCGGGGCGGCAGGCGTACGGGTTCGACGACATCGCCATCGTCCCGAGCCGCCGGACCCGGGACCCCGAGGACGTCGACGTCTCATGGGAGATCGACGCCTACCAGTTCGAGCTGCCCCTCCTCGGCGCCGCCATGGACGGGGTGATCTCCCCCCACACCGCCATCGAGCTGGGCCGCCTCGGCGGCCTCGGCGTCCTCAACCTCGAGGGCCTCTGGACCCGCTACGAGGATCCGACGGCGCTGTTCGACGAGGTCCGCGAGCTCGACGACGAGAAGGCCACCGCCCGGATGCAGCAGATGTACCAGGAGCCGATCAGGGCCGAGCTGGTGACCGAGCGGATCCGGCAGATGAAGGAGGCCGGCATCACCACCGCCGCCTCAGTGACCCCCCAGCGCACCGTCGAGCTGGCTCCGGCGATCCTCGCCGGCGAGCTCGACCTCCTGGTCATCCAGGGCACCGTCGTCTCGGCCGAGCACGTGTCCAAGACCGTCGAGCCGCTCAACCTGAAGCGGTTCATCCGGGAGTTCGACATCCCGGTCGTCGTCGGCGGGTGCGCCTCGTACCAGGCCGGGCTCCACCTGATGCGTACCGGCGCCGTGGGCGTGCTGGTCGGGGTCGGCCCGGGCAACGCCTGCACCACCCGGGGCGTCCTCGGCCTGGGAGTTCCGCAGGCCACCGCTATCGCCGACGTGGCCGGCGCCCGCATGCGCCACCTGGACGAGACCGGCGTGTACGTTCACGTGATCGCCGACGGCGGGATGTCCAAGGGCGGCGACATCGCCAAGGCGATCGCCTGCGGTGCCGACGCCGTGATGCTCGGCTCACCCCTTTCCTCCGCCGTCGAGGCCCCGGCGCGGGGCTTCCACTGGGGCATGGCCACCTTCCACCCGACGCTGCCCCGCGGCGCCCGCGTGCGCACCGGCGTGCGCGGCACCCTGCAGGAGATCCGCCTCGGCCCGGCCCACGAGAACGACGGCCGGATGAACCTCTTCGGGGCGCTCCGGACCGCCATGGCCACCTGCGGCTACGAGACGGTCAAGGAGTTCCAGAAGGCCGAGGTCATGATCGCTCCCGCGCTCCAGACCGAGGGCAAGCAGCTCCAACGGTCCCAGGGCGTGGGCATGGGGCATTGACCCCGGGCCCTCGCCGCGCGCCCGATGACATCCGGGCGCCCTTTCCGTGTCAGAGATGAACCGGGTCTTCAGCGACGAGGAGCTCTTCGGGGACGATCTGGACGGGGTGCCCGGCGACGCCGCGACCAGCGACGAGGAGTCGGGTGGCGCCGCCGCCGGTTCCCGCTTCGGCGCGGGCGCACCGGTCGGCGGGCCCGGCCCCGAGCCAGGCGGTGACCGGAGCTGGCGGGTCGACCCGGCCGAGCTCGAGCGACTGACTGCCGACCTCAACGAGGCCCAGGGCCGGGCCGTGGCTCATCGGGGGAGCCCGCTCCTGGTGGTGGCCGGCGCCGGCTCCGGCAAGACGCGCGTCCTCACCCGGCGCATCGCCCACCTGCTCGCTAGCGGCGACGCCGCCCCGTGGGAGATCCTCGCCATCACCTTCACCAACAAGGCGGCCGACGAGATGCGTCGCCGGGTGGTGGAGCTGGTCGGGCCGCGGGCCGAGCGGATGTGGGTGTCGACGTTCCACTCGGCCTGTCTGCGCATCCTGCGCTCCCACGCCGGCCACCTCGGCTACCAGCCGTCGTTCACCGTCTACGACGACAGCGACTCGCGCCGGCTGGTGGAGCTGGTGGTGGGGGAGATCGGGCTCGACGCGAAGCGCTTCCCTGGCCGCTCGGTCGCCGCCGTCATCGGCCAGGCCAAGGCCGAGCTGGTGGGTCCGGAGCGGTTCGCCGAGGAGGCCTCCTTCGGAGGCGACCCGTTCCGCCGTCGCATCGCCGACGTCTACGTCGAGTACCAGCGCCGGCTGGTCGCCGCCAATGCCATGGACTTCGACGACCTGCTGTGGCAGGCGGCCCGGCTCCTCCAGACGGTCGACGACGTGCGGGCCGGCTACCGGGAGCGGTTCCGTCACATCCTGGTCGACGAGTACCAGGACACCAACCGGGCCCAGAACGAGATCGTCACCTTGCTCGGGGTCGGGCACGGCAACGTCACCGCGGTCGGGGACTCGGACCAGTCGGTGTACCGCTGGCGCGGCGCCGACATCGCCAACATCCTGGAGTTCGAGGAGGCGTTCCCGACCGCCACCACTGTCCTGCTCGAGCAGAACTACCGCTCCACCCAGACCATCTTGGACGTGGCCAACGCTGTCATCGCCAACAACGAGTCGCGCCGGGAGAAGCACCTGTTCACTGTGGGGGAGGCCGGTGACCCGGTCTGTCGCTACCGGGCCGAGGACGAGCACGACGAGGCCGCTTGGGTGGCGAGCGAGATCCTGCGGCTGCGGGCGTCCGAGCATCTCGCCTACGGCGACGTCGCCGTCTTCTACCGCACTAACGCCCAGAGCCGCGTGGTGGAGGAGGAGCTGGTCCGGGCCGGGATCTCCTACAAGGTGATCGGTGGCACCCGGTTCTACGACCGCCGGGAGGTCCGCGACCTGCTGGCCTACCTGCGCCTGCTGGCCAACCCGGGCGACGAGATCTCGGCCCGCCGGGTGGTCAACGTCCCCAAACGCGGCATTGGCAACACCTCGGTGCTGCGGCTCGCCGCGTGGGCCGGGTCCAGCGGTGGCACCTTCGCCGGCTCCCTCGACCACGCCGAAGAGGCCGGCCTGACCGGCAAGGCCCTGAAGGGGACCCAGGCATTGGCCGCCCTCCTGGCCGACCTGCGCGACGCCGCCGGCCACCTGCGCCCCGGCGAGCTGGTCGAGCTGGTGGCCGAGCGCACCGGCTACCTGGCCGAGCTGCGGGCCGAGCACAGTCACGAGGCCGAGGGCCGCATCGACAACGTCGGCGAGCTGGCCAACGTGGCGGCCGAGTACGAGACCCTGGCCGAGCTGCTCGAGACGGTGGCCCTGGTGGCGGACAGCGACCAGCTGGAGGCGGACGGCACCCGGGTGTCGCTCATGACGCTCCACACGGCCAAGGGCCTGGAGTTCCCCGCTGTATTTCTCGTGGGGCTGGAGGACGGCATCTTCCCCCACAGCCGCACCCTGGGCGAGCCGGTCGAGCTGGAGGAGGAGCGCCGGCTCTGCTATGTCGGCATCACCCGGGCCCGGCGCTGGCTGTACCTGTCGCACGCCTGGAGCCGGACCCTGTGGGGGCGCACCGCCCAGGGCATCCCGAGCCGCTTCCTGTCCGAGGTGCCGGCCGAGCTGGTCCGCGACGTCGGGGGGGCACGGCCCACCGGGGCGCGGTCCGGCGGCAGGGCCTGGTCCGGCGGTGGGGGTGGGGGCTGGCGCTCGGCCGGCGGCGCGGGTGGGAGCGGCGGCGGTGGCGGGGGCGATGACGGCGGTCGACTCTACGGCTCGGGGCGGTCCCCCGCCGCCGAGCAGGGCACCACCGGCGCCGAGCTGTTGGGGCTCGCCCCGGGCGACGCCGTGGTCCACGACCACTGGGGCCCGGGCACCGTCGTGGGAGCGATTGGCGAGGGCGGCCGAGCCCAGGCCACGGTACGCTTCGGGTCGGTGGGGATCAAGACGCTGCTGCTCTCCGCCGCCCCCCTTCAGAGGGCGTGAGCGATCCGGGCCATTAGGGCTCCGGCCGGCGCCCGGGGGACCACCGCCACCATCGGCCCGACCGGCACGGTGCGAAAGTCGATGTGCCAGGCCTCGAGCAGGCCGGTGAACTGCTGCAACGGCATGGCGAACGGCACCGGGAGCGCCGAGCCGAACTGGGCGAGGACGGCGCGGCGACCGGCGGCCGTCGGTTGCACGAAGAGCCACGCGGCGTGGCGCGACGGCGCCACCGCCCGCTCGTCGGCCGGCACCCGGATCGGTCCGACAGGGGTGGCGGTGATCGTCTGGTGGCTCAGGAAGTCGACGTCGTAGGCGACCCAGTAGCCGGCCACGACCGTGGTGAGGTGGTGCGCCGCCAGCGCGCCGACGAGCTGGCGGGTGACGGCGTTGGCCACGGGGGTCGTGCCGGGGGAGCGATCGGCGTGGGGATACGTCGTGCCGAGCCCGGCGGCGGTCGACAGCGCACCAGCGGCCAGGACGGCGACCGCCGCCGACGTCCGCAGCCACCGCCGACCGGCGCCGGGGCCCGGCCGGGGGAGCGCCTGGAGGAGGAGGGCGCCGCCCATCACGGCAACGAGGGCCAGGAGCGGGCCGAAGTACAGGGCGTAGCGGCCGTCGATCCAGTAATCGGTCGGCGGGAAGGCGGCGTACAGGAAGGGGAAGGCCACGACGGCGGCCACCAGCACCCGGCCGGGACGGGGCCCGCGCCACCACAAGCCGACCATCCCGGCCACCACGACGACGGCGGCGGCGACGCACAGGGCGACCGCCGGGGTCGTCGCCGTCACCCACCGGCCCGAGGTGGGAGCCCGCAGCCCCAGCTGCATCGGTGCCATGTCGACGAAGGCGACGTGGAGGCGGTGCAGGTACGTTCCGTGCGTGGTGCCGCCCACCCCAGCAGCGGAGAGCGAGGCGAAGCCGCGCTGGACGTTGTCGACGAGCCACGGCAGGGCGCCGACGCCGAAGGCGGCCACGGCCGCCGCCACCCGCACGACGGTGGCCCGGGCCTGCCGCCGGACCAGCTCCCAGGCGAGCAGCCCGGCCGCCGGGACGGCGAAGTAGGCGATCTCGGGGGACGCCCACCACCCGACGCCGCCCACGAGCCCGAGGAGGGACCAGCGGACCGGGCCACCACCCCGCCGCACGATCGACACGGCGAGGACGAGCAGGAGCAGGCCCAGCACGAGGGTCGCCTGGCGGAAGCCGAGCTCCCGGGTGGAGTTCCACACCGCCGAGAACGGCCACAGCCACGCCAGGCTCGCTGCCACCGCTGCCGCGGCGCGCCCGGCGCCCGCCACGCGGGCCAGCACCGCGACGAGCGCGCAGGCCACGAGGTCGAGGGTCGCCGCCGTGGCGTTGAGGGCGTACCCGCTGTGCCCGAGCACGGCCAAACCGGCGGCGGCGAGAAGCGGCTCCACCCCGCCGTAGCTCTGCCCCCAGTAGAAGGCGGAGAAGTGGCCGTGGAGCACCTGCTCGGCCATCAGGCCGACGACCGCCTCGTCGGAGTCGAGGGCAACGTGGAGCACGAGCCACAGGCGCAGCCAGATGCCCGCGGCGAGCGCACCGGCGCACGCTAAGGTGACAAGGAGCGCCGACGCCGAGAGCAACGGGTGTCGGGCGTGCACTGCGGGACGGTGAGGGGGCCGGACCCGCCTCACCGTCTGCATGTCGTTCATCGTCGCGCCCGTGGAGCGGTCACCGAGGTGCTGACCGGTGAGAAGGTACCTCAGCATGATCTCAGCGGAGGCCTGGGAATATGAGAGAGATGCTCAGGACGGACCGGGCACCCGCCGAGCCGCAGATCTCCTCCGGCGAGCGGGGACCGGGCGGCGGCGGGGACCGGCCCCGCGTCCGCACGCCAATCCCGCGCAAGGTGCGCCGCCGGCGCATCCTCATCCTCTTCCTCGCCCTGCTCCTCGTCCTCAGCCCGGTGTGGTGGTCGCTCGCCGGCGCGCTCGGCAACCCGGCCTTCGGCACAACGGTCTCGGCTCGTTTCGCCGAGTGGGCGCGCGAGCATGGCGCCGCCCCGGCCGTTGCCTGGGCCGAGAAGGAGTGGTACTCGCACCACCAGCCGCCAAAGGGCGGTGAGCCCCGCGCCGGCGCCATCCCCGGGGCGACGGAGAGGGCGGCGCCGTCGAAGAGCACCGGTCCGGGGCTGCCGGCTCCGGCGCGCGTCGTCCCCCCGGTGTCGCCGGCCCTGCCCAACGAGGGGACATGGCACCCGGTGGCGCGCACCGTCGACGGCGCCCCGGCGGTCTACGAGGCCTTCGTGCGCCCCGACGCCGTGCACACGAGCCTGGTCGTCGGCGTCGCCTGGATGGACACGAAGCTGCTCGAGGCCACGCTGTACTCGGGCAACCAGATCCCCGGCGGCGGCCCCTACACGCACACGGCACCGATACCCACGAGCGCGGCCCGGAGCCTCGTGGCTGCGTTCAACTCCGGCTTCCGGATGTCCACAGCCAACGGAGGATATTACACCGATGGTCACACCATCGTCCCGCTGCGCAACGGGGCGGCGTCGTTCGTCGTGTACGCCAACGGCAGCTCCACCGTGGGCATGTGGGGCCGTGACGTCACGATGACGCGGAACGTCGCGGCCGTCCGCCAGAACCTCGACCTGCTCGTCACAGGGGGCAAGGCGGTCCCCGGGCTGGGCAAGGCGACAAGCTCGGCCTGGGGGGTCACCGTCGGCGGCGGCGTCTACGTGGCCCGCTCGGGCCTCGGGGTGACCGCCGACGGCGCCCTCGTCTACGTCGGCGGTCCCGGCCTCAACATCACCACCCTGGCCAACCTCCTCGTGCGGGCCGGCGCCGTGCGGGCGATGGAGCTCGACATCAACCAGACATGGGTCAACTACGCCACCTACGCTCCGTCCACCCCCTCGGGCGTCGCCACCCCGCAGGACGGCACCAACCTGCGCCCGCAGCCGACAATGTCGGGGACACCGTCGCGGTACTTCCAGTCGTGGTGGCAGCGGGACTTCATCACCATGTCGGCCGACCCTTCCGGCACCGCCCACTCGCCGGGCGGGTCGAAGGCGTCGTCGCGGTCCAAGGGCTGAGCACGAGGCCGCAGCCCTCGCCGTCACCGCCCGCCCCGCCGTCAGCCCGGCAGGCGGCGCCAGACAGCGGCGGGCAGCTGGCGGAGGACGAGGAACAGCCACCGCAGCGCCGGCGGGACCCAGATCACCGGGGTGTCCGAGGCCAGCCCGTCCACGACCGCCTCGGCCACCGCCTCGGCCGTGGTGGACATCGGCGCCGCCGGCATGCCCTCGGTCATCCGGGTCCGGACGAAGCCCGGGCGGACCACCTGGACGTCCACCCCGGTCCCTCGCAGCGCCTCGCCCAGTCCCAGGGCGAAGCCGTCCAGCCCGGCCTTGGTGGCGCCGTAGACGAAGTTGGCTCGGCGGACGCGCACACCCGCCGCCGAGGAGAGCACGACGATCCGTCCGTGGCCCTGGTCCTTCATCCGGGCCCCGACGGCGCTCAGCGCGGCGGCCGGCCAGGTGAAGCCGGCGGTCGCCACCTCGGCCGTGCGGGCCGGCTCGAGCTCGTCCTCCCGGCGGGAGAGGACCCCCACCGCCACGAGCACCAGGTCGACGTCCCCGGCGGCGGCGAAGCACTCGTCGACCACCCGGGCTGCCCCGTCGACGTCTCGGGCGTCGAAGGTGACGGTCGGCACATGGGCGGCGCCGGCCGCCTCGGCCTCGGCCGCCGCCTCGGCCAGGCGGGACTCGTCCCGACCGGCCAGCACCACCGTCTTGGCACGCGCCGGTGCCAGCGACCGCACGATCGCCCGGGCGATGTCGGAAGTGCCGCCGAGCACCACCATCGACTGCGGCTGCCCGAAGGCGTCGAGCATCAGGGAGCCTCCTTCCGGTCGAGACCAAGGCGCCGGGACAGGTCCGAGCGGACCAACCCGGCCGGGTCGACCCGCCGCCGGGCACGGAGGAGATCGCCCAGGCGAGGGTACATGGTGGCCATCAGCTCGGGACGGAGCCGGGCGTCCTTGGCCAGGTAGACGCGGCCCGCCGCCTCGGCCACCAACTCGTCGATCCGGTCGAGCAGGGTGCCCAGGCCCGGCGGCCCGACCGGCACGTCGAGGGCGAGGGTCCAGCCGGGGGCGGGGAAGGACAGCGGGCCCGGGCTGCCGGGCCCGAACCGCTTGAGCACGGCGAGGAACGACGGCACCCGGTTGGACGCCAGCAGGTCGACGGCCCGGGCGAGCACTTCGCCGTCGGCCACGACGAACTGGTACTGGAGGAAGCCGCGGTCGCCATAGAGGAGGTTCCAGTCGGCGATGCCGTCGAGCGGGTGGAAGAAGCCCGCAAGCGGGAGGAGCTCGGCCACCCGGTGGCGGGGGGCGTGGCGGAACCACAGCTCGTTGAAGGCGGCGACGGTGACCGGATTGAGCAGGTGCCGGGGTCCAGGGCGGGGTACCCGCAGCCGGGAGGTCCCCGGCGCCGACGGCAGGCGGTCGCGCCGGCGGACCGGCAGGTCGGCGAGCCGGGCGTGGTCGCCCCGGGTGAGGATGGCCCGCCCAGTGTGCCGGCCGGTCGCCGTGCAGTCGACCCACGCCACCGAGTAGCGGTAGGCGTCGTCGCCGTGCTCCATCGCCGACATGACCGAGTCGAGGTCGCCATGGCGGTCGGTGTCGACGAGCATCCGGTCGGTCTCCACCGGGACGAGCCGCACCGTCGCCCGGGTCACCACACCAGTGAGGCCCATGCCGCCGGCGGTGGCCCAGAACAGTTCGGGGTCCCCGCCGACGTCCCCGTCCCCACCCCCGCCGACGTCCCCGTCCCCACCCCGGCCGACGTCCCCGTCCCCACCCCGGCCGGTGCCCTCGCCGGAGCCGGTGCCCTCGCCGGTGCCGGTGGTCGCGGCCTTCCCGTTCGCCGCCAGCCGGTGCACCCCGGTGGGCGTGGCGAGGGTGAGGGCGGGCACGTGCTGGGCGAAGCTGCCGTCGCGGTGGTGGTTCTTGCCGTGGACGTCGGCGGCGATGGCGCCCCCGACGGTCACCTGCCGGGTGCCCGGGGTCACCGGCAGGAACCATCCGCGCGGGAGGACCAGCTCCAAGATCCGCTGGAGGCTCGCCCCGCCACCGACCTCCACCTCGCCGCTGTCGTCGTGGACCTCGCCCACCCAGGCCAGCTGGGCGAGGTCGATCACCGTCCCGCCGGCGCACTGGGCGGCGTCGCCGTAGCTCCGCCCGAGCCCGCGGGGGACGACCCCGTGGCCGGCGGGCGGGTCGGCGAGCAGCGCCGCCACCCGCTCCTCGTCGGCGGGCAGCTCCACCGCGGCAGCCGACGGGGCGGTCCGGCCCCACCCGTTGAGGAGGGCGCGGCCGGGTCGGAAGGGGTGGGAAGGGGGCTCGGGCGCCTCAGGCATAGACCCCGAGCGCCACCAGCGCCACCCACGCCAGCCCGAGCAGCTGGAGGGTGCGGTCCTCGAGCGCCAGCTCGGTCGGGGCGCCGCCCTGCCCGGCACCGAGAAGGCGGAGCACGTAGAGGACCCCCACGATGACGGGTACCACGCTGAGCTCGATCCACACCAGGTGGTCCCCGCGCCGGCCCAGCCCGGTGCGGTCGAACGCCCACAGGCAGTAGGTGGTGACGGTGGCGGCGGCGCTCAGGGTGAGGGCCGAGCGGAGGAAGTCCATCGTGTAGAGGTCCAGAGTCGCCCGGTGGCTACCGCGGTCGTCGCCTAGGATGTGGTGCTCGCCCGCCCGCTTCCCGACGACCAGGAACAGCGCGCCGAACGACGTAACGACGAGGAACCATTTGGAGAGCGGCACGTGCGTGCCGATGCCCCCGGCGATGGCCCGCACGACGAAGCCCGAGGCCACGGCGGAGAGCTCCACCACCGGGACGTGCTTGAGCCGGAGAGAGTAGGCGACGTTGATGGCCTCGTAGGTGGCCACGGCCAGGGCCAGCTGCCAGGAGGCGACGAGCCAGGCGCCCGCGAGGGCGACGGCGAAGAGGACGGCGGCGGTCGCCACCGCCGTGCGCGCCCCGAGCAGGCCGGAGGCGATGGGGCGGTCGGCCTTCTCGGGATGGGAGCGGTCGGCCTCGGCGTCGACGGTGTCGTTGACGAAGTAGGTGCCCGAAGCGGCGGCGCAGAAGATCCCGAAGACGGCGAGTGCCCGGAGGGCGTCGCCCGGGTGGGCCAGGACCCCGGCGGCGCCGGGCGCCACGAAGACGAGGACGTTCTTCGCCCACTGCTTGGGCCGGGCCGTCCGGACGACCCCCCACAGCCACCCTCGCTCGGCACCGGCGTGGCGGGCGAGGTGGCCGGCGGCACCGGCGGGCACCGCCATCGGTGGGCCACCGACGACCTCCCGGGCCTGGCCGGGTTGTGGGCGGCCGCGCGCCGGCGCGCCCGGTGCCGCGTGCCCGGTGCCAGGGGTCACCTCGGTCGGCGCCGCGCCGGTGACGGGGGGTTCGACGATCCCTCGAAGGTAACAGGCATGGCCCGTCTGGCGCCGACCACCGCACCCCCGCCTATCATCGGCTCGATGAAGCGTCCCTACCGGGTGGTCGTGGCGAAGCCTGGCCTCGACGGTCACGACCGCGGGGCCAAGGTCATCGCCCGGGCCCTCCGGGACGCCGGGTTCGAGGTCGTCTACACCGGGTTGCACCAGACGCCCGAGCAGGTGGTCCAGGCGGTCGTGCAGGAGGACGCCGACGCCGTCGGCCTGTCGCTCCTGTCGGGTGCCCATCTCACCCTCGTGCCGAGGGTGATCGACGGCCTGGCCGCCCACGGGCGGGACGACGTGCTGGTGTTGGTGGGCGGGATCATCCCCGAGGGCGACATCGCAGCCCTGAAGGGCCTCGGGGTGGCCGAGGTCTTCACCCCGGGCGCCCCACTGCCGTCCATCGGCGAGTGGCTGGAAGCAGCGCTCGACCGGCGGGAGGAGGCACTGGGCGTCTGAGGCCGGCGCCGGCGGCTGCCGTCGGGCGACGGATGCACGGGCGCAGGCGCGGGCGACGCGGCGTCGAAGGACACAACGAGAGAGGACAGGGGTGGATCTCTACGAGTACCAAGGGAAGCAGTACTTTCGGCGGTTCGGTATCCCGACGTCGCCCGGCGGTGTCGCCGACACGGTGGACGAGGCGGTGGACCAGGCCGGGCAGGCCGGTTACCCGGTGGTGGTGAAGGCGCAGGTCAAGGTGGGCGGCCGGGGCAAGGCCGGTGGCATCAAGCTGGCCGACGACGCCGGCGAGGTGCGCCGGCACGCCGGGGCCATCCTCGGCATGGACATCAAGGGCCACACCGTCCACCGGCTGTGGGTCGAGCACGCGTCGGACATCGCCACGGAGTACTACGCCAGCTTCACCCTCGACCGCCTGGCCAAGCTGCACCTGGGTATGCTGTCGGCCACAGGGGGCGTCGAGATCGAGGAGGTGGCCGCCAACAACCCCGGGGCCATCGCCCGGCTCCACATCGACCCGGTGCAAGGCCTCGACGAGGCCGCCGCCCGCCGGTGGGTGGACGAGGCAGGCCTCGACGAGGCCGCCCGGGAACAGGCGGCCGCCCTGCTGGTCCAGCTGTACACCTGCTACGTCGAAGGCGACTGCGACCTGGCCGAGATCAACCCGCTCATCCTCACCACCGAGGGACGGGTCCACGCCCTCGACGCCAAGGTGACGCTCGACGACAACGCCACCTTCCGCCACCCCGAGTGGGACGAGTACGCCGCCACCGAGACCGAGGACCCCCGCGAGCGGATGGCCAAGGAGCGAGGGCTCAACTACATCGGCCTCGAGGGGTCGGTCGGTATCATCGCCAACGGCGCCGGGCTGGCCATGAGCACCCTCGACGTCGTCGACCAGGTCGGCGGGCAGGCGGCCAACTTCCTCGACATCGGCGGTGGTGCCAACGCCGACGTCATGTCGGCGGCCCTCGAGGTGATCAACGCCGACACGTCGGTGCGGTCCATCTTCGTCAACATATTCGGCGGCATCACCCGGGTGGACGAGGTCGCCAAGGGGGTGCTGGCGGCGCTGGAACGGGTCGACCTCCGCTCGCCCATCGTCTTGCGATTGGACGGCACCAACGCCGAGGAGGGCCGGGCCCTCCTCGCCCCGCATCTGTCCGACCGCCTGCTGGCGGAGCCCACCATGCTGGAGGCGGCCCGCCGAGCCGTCGCCCTGGCCGGCGACTGAGGGAGGAACGATCCCATGAGCATCTTCGTCGACGAGACGACGACCGTCGTCGTCCAGGGCGTCAGCCCGACCAGCCAGGGCCTCTACCACGGCATGCGCAACCGGGCCTACGGCACCAAGGTGGTGGCCGGCACCAATCCCAAGCGGGGCGGGGAGGAGATCGAGGGCATCCCCGTCTACGCCACCGTGGCCGAGGCCGTGGCGGCCACCGGGGCGACGGCCTCCTTCATCTCGGTGCCGCCGCCGCGCGCCGCCGCCGCCATCATGGAGGCCGCCGAGGCCGGCATCGCCTTCGTCGTCTGCATCACCGAGGGCATCCCGGCCCAGGACGAGGCCAAGACCTACAACCGCCTGGTGCAGGAGTTCCCCGGCACCCGGCTCCTCGGCCCCAACTGCCCGGGCGTCATCTCGCCCGGAAAGTGCAACATCGGCATCACCTCAGGGGACATCGCCCTGCCGGGCGGGCCGGTCGGGATCGTCAGCCGCTCGGGGACCCTCACCTACCAGGCGCTGCACGAGCTGTCCCAGCAGGGGGTGGGCCAGACCACCTGTGTCGGGATCGGCGGCGACCCGGTGCCGGGCACCAATTTCATCGACTGCTTGTCGGCTTTCGAGGCGGATGCCGACACCAAGGCGGTGATGATGATCGGCGAGATCGGCGGCTCCGAGGAGGAGCGGGCGGCGGAGTACATCGCCGAGCGGATGACCAAGCCGGTCGTCGCCTACGTCGCCGGCGTGACCGCCCCACCGGGCCGCAAGATGGGCCACGCCGGTGCCATCATCTCCGGCACCAGCGGGACCGCCCAGGCCAAGATGGCAGCGTTGTCGGAGGCCGGGGTCTCGGTGGCACAGAACCCGACCGAGGCGGGCGTGAAGATGGTCGAGGTCGTGAAGGAGCTGGGCTGACCGCGCACCGCCGTGACCCGGTCCCCGGGCGCCTGGCCGTGCTGGTCTCGGGCACCGGCACCATCCTCGACGCCATGCTCGCCGAGGGGCTCCCGGTCGTCGTGGTCGTCGCCGACCGGGACTGCCGCGGCCTGGCGGTGGCGGCAGAGGCCGGGGTCGAGGCGGTGCAGGTGGAGCGGCAGCGGTGGGGCGGGTTCGGGCCGGCATTCGACCGGACCGGATTCACCGAGGCGGTGACCCGGGAGCTGGTGGCCCGCCGGCCCGACCTGGTGGCCATGGCCGGGTTCGGGACGGTCCTGGCCGAGCCGGTCCACGACGCGTTCCCCGGACGGATCCTCAACACTCACCCCGCCCTGCTGCCGGCCTTCCCCGGCTGGCAGGCGGTCGAGGACGCCCTGGCTTCCGGCGCCGCGGTGACCGGGTGCACCGTGCACGTGGCGACGCTCGAGATGGATGCCGGGCCAGTGCTGGCCCAGGAGGAGGTGCCGGTCTTGCCCGGCGACACGGCGGCGACGCTGCACGAACGGATCAAGCAGGTGGAACGGCGGCTCTATCCCGAGACGGTCCGCCGGGCGCTGGCCGGGGCGGTGCGGGCATGAGGGCCCTGCTCTCGGTCTACGACAAGACCGGCCTCACCGACCTGGCGGCCGGCCTGGTCGGGCTGGAGTGGGAGCTGATCGCCAGCGGCAACACCGCCGCCGCCCTGGCCGACGCCGGCCTGCCCCATACCCCGGTGGCCGAGGTCACCGGATCGCCCGAGATGCTGGGCGGCCGGGTGAAGACGTTGCACCCCCGGATCCACGGCGGCATCCTGGCCGACCGGTCGGTGCCCGGGCACCTGGTCGACCTCGCCGCCAACGACATCGAGCCGATCGACCTCGTCGTGTGCAACCTGTACCCCTTCGCCTCCGACCCCTCGGTCGAGCTCATCGACGTCGGCGGCCCGACGATGGTGCGGGCAGCGGCCAAGAACCTCGCCCACGTGGGCGTGGTGACCGCACCGGCCGACTACCCGGCAATCCTCGAGGAGCTGCGGGCGTCGGGCGCCCTGTCGGACGAGACCCGGCACCGGCTGGCCCGGGCGGCCTTCGCCCACACCGCTGCCTACGACGCCGCCATCGTCGAGTGGCTCGACTGCGAAGACCCCCTGCCGCCGACGCTGCACCTGACCCTCGAGCGGGCCGAGGTCCTCCGCTACGGGGAGAACCCGCACCAGCGCGGGGCCCGCTACCGGGCGGCGGGGCGGACCAGCTGGTGGGACGGTGCCCAGCAGCACGGCGGCACCGCACTCTCCTACCTCAACGTCTTCGACGCCGACGCCGCCTGGCGGCTGGTGCACGAGCTGTCGGCCGACGCCGGGGGGCGCCCGGCGGTGGTGATCGTCAAGCACGCCAACCCGTGCGGGGCGGCCGTCGCCGGCGACCTGGCCGAGGCGTACGAGCGTGCGCTCGAGTGCGACCCGACCTCTGCCTTCGGCGGCATAGTGGCCGTCGGCGGCCCCCTGACCGGGGCCGTGGCCGAGGTCGTGGCGGCCGGGCCCCAGGCCGACGTGGTCCTCGCCTCCTCCTTCGAGCCGGCGGCGGTGGCGCGCCTGGTTGCGCGGCGCAAGGCGACGCGGCTCCTCTCGGTCCCCGCCCCCGAGCCGATCGTCCGGCAGGTGCGGACCATGGGGTCGGTGGCGCTGGTGCAGGACACCGACGACTTCCGGTCGGCCCCGGCCGGCTGGAACGTCGTCACCCGGGCCCGGCCGACCGAGGCCCAGTGGCAGGACCTGGTGCTGGCCTGGCGGGTGTGCGGGCGCACCACGTCCAACGCCATCGCCGTCGTCACCGGCGGTCAGGCCGTCGGCGTCGGTGCCGGCCAGCAGTCCCGGGTGGTGGCGGCCGAGCTGGCTGTGGCCAAGGCGGGGGAGCGGGCCCGGGGCGGTGCCGGGGCCAGCGACGCCTTCTTCCCATTTCCCGACGGGCTGGAGGTCCTGGCCCGGGCCGGGGTCGCCGCCGTCGTCCAGCCCGGCGGGTCGGTGCGCGACGAAGAGGTGGTGGCGGCGGCCGACGCCGCCGGCGTGGCGATGGTCATCACCGGCGAGCGGCACTTCCGGCACTGAGCCACCCAGCGACGAAGGGACGTCGGTGCGACCACAGCGAGCGAGGGGAGAGGGGCAAGGGTGAAGTTGCTGGACGGCGAGCAGGTGGCGGCGCGGGTGCGGGCCGAGGTGGCCGTCCGGGTGGCGCGCCTGGCCGGCGCGGGTGTGCAGGTCGGGCTGGGCACCGTCCTGGTCGGCGACGACCCGCCGAGCGCCCGCTACGTGGCGATGAAGCACGCCGACTGCGCCGAGGTCGGCATCACCTCCCACCACGAGCACCTGCCGGGCACCGCCACCCAGGCCGACGTCGAGGCCGTGGTGGCTCGCTGCAACGCCGACCCGGCGGTCCACGCCTACCTCGTCCAGCTCCCGCTGCCCGATGGGCTCGACGAGGAGCGCGTGCTCCTGGCGGTCGACCCCGAGAAGGACGTGGACGGCCTCCACCCGGTCAACCTGGGCAAGCTGGTGATGGGCCGGCCCGGGCCGCTGCCGTGCACGCCGGCGGGGATCGTCGAGCTGCTGTCCGCCTTCGACGTGCCGGTCGAGGGCCGCCACGTGGTCGTGATCGGGCGCGGCCTCACCATCGGCCGCCCGCTGGCGCTCCTCCTGGCGATGAAGCGGCCGGGCTGCAATGCCGCGGTGACGGTGGTCCACACCGGGGTGGACGACCTGGCCGGTCTGGTGCGCCAGGGCGACGTGGTGGTGGCGGCCGCCGGTCGGGCCGGGTTGGTGACTGCCGACATGGTCGCGCCCGGCGCCGCCGTGGTCGGGGCGGGGACGAGCTGGGAAGGGCGCAAGCTGTTGTCGGACGTCGACGAGGGGGTGGCCGAGGTGGCCGGATGGATGACGCCGCGCCTGGGCGGCGTGGGGCCGATGACCCGGGCGATGCTGCTGCGCAACGCCGTGCGGGCGGCGGAGCGGACCCGATGATCGGCGAGCACGACGAGCGCCCGTGGGGGTCCTACACCGTCCTCGACGACGGCGCCCCCGACCACAAGGTCAAGCGGATCGTGGTCCGCCCCGGCAAGCGGCTCAGCTACCAGCGCCACGCCCGCCGGGCGGAGCACTGGTACGTCGTGAGCGGGAGCGGCCGGGTGACCCTGGAGGGCGACGTTCGCGAGGTGGGCCCGGGCGACTCGGTCGACGTGCCGCTCGGTGCCGCCCACCGGATCGAGGGCGGTGGTGACGCCGACCTCGTCTTCGTCGAGGTCCAGCACGGCGACTACTTCGGCGAGGACGACATCGTCCGCCTGGAGGACGACTTCGGTCGGGTCAGCGGGGTCTGACGGCCACCGGGTGCCGGGCAGTACGATGGCGCAGTGACGAGGATCGCCGACCTGCTGGCGGCCGGGCGTACCTACTCGTTCGAGTTCTTTCCGCCCAAGAGCGATGCCGAGCTGTCGCTGCTCGCCGCCACCCTGCGCGACCTGCAGCCGCTCGCACCGTCCTTCGTCTCGGTCACGTACCGGGGCGGCCCGGCCTCCCGCCAGCGGACCTACGACCTAGTGACGGGAATGCTCCACACCACGTCGCTGGTGCCCATGGCCCACCTCACCTGCGTCGCCCACTCCCGCCTCGAGCTGGCCGAGATCCTGGTCAACTACGGCAAGGCAGGGGTGGAGAACCTGATGGCCCTAGGCGGGGACCCGCCCGAGGACGACACGCCGGGGGAGCTCCGCCACGCCCTCGAGCTGGTCGAGCTGGCCCGGGCTGTCGGCGGCTTCTCGGTCGGGGTGGCCGCCCACCCGGCCGGCCACCCGAGATCGCCCGACCTCGGCACCGACCGCCGTCACCTGGCGGCAAAGCTCCGCCTGGCTGACTTCGCCGTGACCCAGTTCTTCTTCGAGGCGACCGACTACTCCGGCCTGGTCGGCGAGCTCGCCGCCCTCGGCCTCGACAAGCCGGTGCTGCCCGGCATAATGCCGATCACGAGCCTCACGGCGGTGCCCCGCATGGCCGCGATGGGCGCGGCGGTGCCGGAATGGATGGTGGGGCGCCTCGAGGGCGCCGAGCGGCGGGGCGGGACCGACGCCGTCCGCCGGGAGGGCATCGCCATGGCCACCGAGCTGTGCGGCGAGGTCCTCGCCCAGGGCGCGCCGGGCCTGCACTTCTACACTCTCAACCGGTCGAGCGCGACCCGGGAGATCTACCGGGTCCTCGGCCTGGCGCCCGAGCTGTCGACGGCCGGCTGACCGCCCGTCAGCCGAAGGCGGCGAGGACCTCGTTGAGCGTCTTCGACGGCCGCATGACGGCGTCGGCGAGCTCGGGGTCGGGGTGGTAGTACCCGCCGATGTGGGCTGGCGCGCCCTGCACCGCGGTGAGCTCGTCCACGATGGCCTGCTGGGCGTCTGCCAGGGTCTTGGCGATGCCGGCGAACGCGTCCGCCAGGGCAGCGTCCTCGCTCTGGCCAGCCAGCTCCAGGGCCCAGTACAGGGCGAGATAGAAGTGGCTGCCCCGGTTGTCGATCCCGCCGAGCCGACGGCTCGGCGACCGCTCCTCGTCGAGCAGCGTCTCGGTCGCTCGGTCGAGGGTGCGGGCCAGGACGCCGGTGCGGGCGTCGCCCGCCTGCTCGGCCAGTAGCTCGAAGCTGACGGCGAGGGCGAGGAATTCGCCCAGGCTGTCCCACCGCAGGTAGTCCTGCTCCAGCAGCTGCTGGACGTGCTTGGGGGCCGACCCGCCGGCGCCCGTCTCGAACAGCGCCCCGCCGGCAAGGAGGGGCACGATCGAGAGCATCTTGGCGCTCGTGCCCACCTCCATGATGGGGAAGAGGTCGGTGAGGTAGTCGCGCAGGACGTTGCCGGTCACCGAGATCGTGCTCTCCCCTCTCCGGATGCGCTCGAGGGAGAAGGCGGCCGCGGCGGCGGGCGCCATGATCTCGAGCTGCAGGCCGTCGGTGTCCTCGTCGGCGAGGGAGGCGTGCACCTTCTCGATCAGGTTGCCGTCGTGCGCTCGCCCCTCGTCCAGCCAGAACACGGTCGGGTCTCCGGTGGCCCGGGCACGTCGCACGGCGAGCTGCACCCAGTCCCGGACCGCCACGTCCGTCGTGCGGCACAACCGGAAGAGGTCGCCGGCGTCGACCGCCTGCTCGAGCAGGGTGGTGCCGGCGGCGTCCACCACGCGGACGGTCCCGCCGGCGGGGACCTCGAAGGTGGTGTCGTGGCTGCCGTACTCCTCCGCCGCCTGGGCCATGAGGCCGACATTGGGCACCGAGCCCATGGTGGCCGGGTCGAAGGCGCCGTTCGCCCGGCAGTCGTCGATGACCACCTGGTAGACGTCGGCGTAGCTGGAGTCGGGGATGACGGCGAGGGTGTCGTCCTCCTCGCCGCCGGGTCCCCACATGTGGCCGGAGGTCCGGATCATCGCGGGCATGGAGGCGTCGACGATGACCGAGTTGGGCGTGTGCAGGTTGGTGACGCCCCGGTCGGAATCGACCATGGCCAGGCGCGGCCCGGCCGCCAGCTCGGCGTTGAACGACGCTCGGACCTCCTCGCCCGCCGGCATGGAGCCGAGCCCGGCGAAGATGCTGGCGAGGCCGTCGTTGGGGCTCAGGCCGGCGGCGGCCAGGGCGTGGCCGTACCGGGCGAACGTCTCCGGGAAGAACGTCCGCACCACGTGCCCGAAGATGATCGGGTCGGACACCTTCATCATCGTGGCCTTGAGGTGGAGCGAGAACAGGACGCCCTCGGACTTCGCCCGCTCGATCTGGGCCGACACGAAGCGGTCGAGCGCCGCCACCCGCAGGGCGGCGGCGTCAACGATCTCCCCCGCCTGCACCGGCACCGCCTCGCCCAGCACCGTGGTCGTTCCGCTGCCGTCGACCAGGTCGATGTGCACCGACCCGTCCCGGTCCATGACCACCGACCGCTCGGTGTGGCGGAAGTCGTCCTCGTCCATGTGGGTGACGTTCGTCTTCGACGCCCCCGACCACGTCCCCATCCGGTGCGGGTGCGACCGGGCGTAGTTCTTCACCGAGGACGGCACCCGCCGGTCGGAGTTGCCTTGGCGCAGGACGGGGTTGACGGCGCTGCCCTTGATGGAGTCGTAGCGAGCCCGGACGTCCCGCTCCCCGTCGGTCGACGGGCTCTCGGGGTAGTCGGGAACGGCGTAGCCCGTCGCCTGGAGCTCGGTGATCGCCGCCCGCAGCTGGGGCACGGACGCCGAGATGTTCGGCAGCTTGACGATGTTGGCGCCGGGGGTGTCGGCGAGGGCCCCCAGCTCGGCCAGGGCGTCGGGGACCCGCTGGTCCTCGGCGAGGTGGTCGGGGAAGGCGGCGAGGATGCGGCCGGCGAGCGAGATGTCGCGGGTCTCGATCGTGACGCCGGCAATGGCGGCGTAGGCCCGTACGATCGGCAGTAGGGAGTACGTGGCCAGCGCCGGCGCCTCGTCGGTGTGGGTGTAGATGATGGTGGGTCTCGTCACCGTCGCTTCGCTTCCGCTCGACTGGGCGGGAGGATGCCCTCCCGGGTCAAGGACACCACGTGGCGGCGGCTCCTCGCCAACCGGGCGGGTGCAGGTAACGTGAGCCTCATGTCGACCAAGAGCCCCCTGCACGTCACCGTCACCGGCGCCGCTGGCCAGATCGGGTACTCGCTGCTCTTCCGCATCGCCTCGGGCCAGCTCCTCGGCGACGACCAACCGGTCGTCCTGCGCCTGTTGGAGATCGAGCCGGCGATGAAGGCCCTGGAAGGCGTTGTCATGGAGCTCGACGACTGCGCCTTCCCGCTGCTCGCCGACGTGGTGGCGACCTCCGACCTCGGGACCGCCTTCGACGGGACGTCGTGGGCCCTGCTCGTCGGGTCGATCCCCCGGAAGGCAGGGATGGAGCGGGGTGACCTGCTCAACGTGAACGGCGGGATCTTCAAGCCCCAGGGGCGAGCCGTCGCCGAGCACGCCGCGTCCGACGTCCGGGTCCTGGTGGTGGGGAATCCCTGCAACACGAACTGCCTCATTGCCCGGTCCAACGCCACCGAGGTCCCCGCCGACCGGTGGTTCGCCATGACCCGCCTCGACGAGAACCGGGCCAAGAGCCAGCTGGCCAAGCGGGCCGGGGTCCCGTTGGCGTCGGTGACCAATCTGGCCATCTGGGGGAACCACTCGGCCACCCAATTCCCCGACTTCGAGAACGCCCGGATCGACGGCCGCCGGGCGGCCGAGGTGGTCGGCGACTCGGCCTGGCTCCGGGGGGACTTCCTCACCACGGTGCAGAAGCGGGGGGCGGCGATCATCGACGCCCGCGGGGCATCGTCAGCGGCGTCGGCGGCCAACGCCGCCATCGACACGGTGGTCGGGCTGCGCACGGCCACGCCCGAGGGGGACTGCGTCTCGGTGGCGGTGGCGAGCGAGGGCCAGTACGGCACGCCGGAGGGCCTGCAGTTCGGCTTCCCGGTGCGGGCGGACGGCCAGGGTGGCTGGTCCGTGGTCGAAGGGCTCTCCCACGACGAGCTCGCCACCGAGCGCATCCGGGCGACGACCGAGGAGCTCCTGGCCGAGCGGGAAGAGGTCGAGAAGCTCGGCTTGGTGGGCTAGCCCGCCAGCGCAGGGCTATGGCGCGACCGGTACCCGGAAGTCGATGCCGGCATTGCTGAGGAACGTCAGCTTGCGGGCGAGGGACTCCTGCCAGATCGACATCTCGGCATCGAAGTGGGAGCGGTTCCCCTCCTCGCACGCGTGCTCCACCTCGTCGAACGCCGCATCCTCCGCGTCGAGAAGCTGGCGGTACCGGAGGAGGAAGTGGTCGTCGATCGGCTGGCGCACGGTTGGGCCTCCCGCTCTCGGGCCCGCACGGCCGCGAGCCGTCTGATCGAGACTACCGCCGCGCGCCGCGCCGTGCTCGGGCGGCGCTCTTCCGGGCGGTGCGCCTCAGTAGGTGGTCGAGGCCGCCAGCGGTGCCAGGCGGTCGGCCGCTGCAGCGAGGAGTGCCTGGCCGGCCACCAGGAGGGAGAGGTTGCCCCGCACCTTCAGGCGACCGGTGCCGACCATCCGGGCCGCGTCCAGCTCGCCGCGAGACAGCGCGGCGGCGTCCTCGTAGCTGAGCACGACGGTGACGTCGGGCTCGGCGCCCGTCCCGTCGCCGTGGCCCGGCGCGAGGTCCCCGCCCCCTGGCGCGATGCGCTCGAGGCGGAGGCGGTCGCCCGCCACCTCGAGGACGATCCGCAGCTCACCGTCGGGCGATCCGGACACCAGCTGGGCCACCCGGTAGCGGGCCCGGCCACCGACGGTGCCGAGCTCCTCCCCGCCGGCGGCGTCACCGGCGGGCGCGAGGTCGGCGACGGCCTCGTTGAAGGAGGCGATCCACTCTTTGGAGTAGAAGCGGGGCACGTGCCGCCGCCCTCAGGAGGGCTGGGCCGCCGGCTGGTCGTGGGCGCTGGTGACCGCGGTCTCGGCCGGGGATTTCTTGTACCGCCGGAGGATCTTGCGGCCGAGCCATCCGACGGGGTCGAAGTCGGCGTCGACCAGCCGCTCCTTCATCGGGATGATGCCGTTGTCAGTGATCTTGATGTGCTCCGGGCACACCTCGGTGCAGCACTTGGTGATGTTGCAAAGGCCCAGGCCCATCTGGTCGCGGGCCATCTCCCGCCGGTCGTTGGTGTCGAGG